>JAKORQ010000351.1 GCA_029777755.1 Planctomycetota bacterium | reverse complement strand
TTTTTCATAAAAGGATCAGCTTTGGCTGCGAGCGTAGTCATTCCTGCCCGTTTCGGGTCCACCCGTTTCCCCGCCAAGATTCTCGCCTCATCGACCGGTAAACCACTCGTCCAGCACGTGGTGGACCAGGTGCGGCAGTGCAAACGTGTGAGGCAGATCATCGTCGCCACCGACGACCATCGCATCGCCGACGCGCTTAAGCCATTTGGCACGACCGTAGCCATGACTTCGCCGGCGCACACCAGCGGTACCGACCGTATCGCCGAGGTGGCCCGCGGACTGGATGACCAGATCATCGTGAACGTCCAGGGGGACGAGCCGGAGATCGAACCGGAGATCGTCGATTCACTCATCGAGCGGCTGGAGACCAGCGAGGATGACATGGCGACGGCCGGCACTCCCTTCGCTCCCGAGGCCGACCCGGCCGACCCCAACCTTGTAAAAGTAGTCGTGGGCGTGAATGGGCAGGCGATCTATTTTTCACGCTCGCCGATCCCCTACCGCCGGGACAGTTCCGTCGATCTTCCCTACCTGCTGCACCTGGGGATCTATGCCTATCGGCGGAGTTTCCTGCTGGAGTTCTCGCTCTGGCAGCCCACACCGCTTGAGATGACCGAAAAACTGGAGCAACTGCGCGCCCTGGAGCACGGCCGCAGGATCCACGTACTTAGAGTGAGGCGGGCGACGCACGGCATCGACACGCCGGAGCAGTACGAGCAGTTTGTGAAGCGCTATCGCCAGCGCACGGCACAAACGCAAGACGCCTCTTAGCGACTCTGTACAGAACGAAAGTCAACACAACGGAACGAGACCCATATGAGCACGCAGGACCTATTGGCAAAGATCGGGCAGTCGCAGGAGGAGTCGGAGTTCTATACGCCGATGCCGGCCGGGTATCAGCCCAACAAGCATCGCTACGTGGTGGTGGTCGGCACGGTGATGAGCGGCCTGGGCAAGGGAATCTTCTCTTCGTCGCTGGCCAAGCTCCTGAAGGACAAGGGCCTTACCGTCGCCCCCATCAAGATGGAGGGCTACCTCAACATCGACTCCGGCACACTAAACCCCTATCGGCACGGCGAGGTGTTCGTGCTGGATGATGGCATGGAATGCGACATGGACCTGGGCACCTACGAGCGTCTGCTCGACCAGGACCTCTCGGGCGCCAACTTCACCACCAATGGCCAGATACTTTCATCGGTTCTGCGCAAGGAGCGCGAAGGCGGTTACCTCGGCCGCGATGTGCAGGTGATTCCCCATGTTGTCGGCGAGATCAAGCTTAAGCTGCGGCAACTGGCTGTGCAGAGCAATGCCGATGTAGTGTTCGTTGAGATCGGTGGAACGGTGGGCGACTACGAGAACTCGTTCTACCTCGAGGCCTGCCGCCAGCTTGCCTTCGAGGAAGGCGAAGGCTCGGTCTGTTTCGTGGCGCTGACCTATGTGCTGGAGCCGAGCATCCTCGGCGAGCAGAAGAGCAAGGCCGCCCAGCTCGGCATCAAGAGGCTGATGGAAATGGGGATCATGCCCCACATCATCGCCTGTCGCTCCAGCAACCCCATCACCGAGAAGGTGCGGCAGAAGATCTCGGTCTACACCAACGTGAGCATGCGCCGCGTCTTCTCCATGCACGACGCCGAGTCGATCTACGTTATCCCCGAGCGCTTGCGCGAGGCCGGCATCGATCGCGAAGTGTTGACGCTGCTGTCGCTGCATGATCGCGTCGACCAGAGGCACGAGGACCAGGAGCGTGCCCGCTGGCGCTGGTATTCAGAGCGGATCGGCAAGTACAGCAAGTCGGTAACCATCGGGCTAACCGGCAAGTATGCGGCTCTGCGTGATGCCTACGCGTCGGTCATCAAGGCGGCCGAGCATTGCTCGGTGCACCTGGGCGTGGATGTGCGCTTCAAATTCATCGAGACAACCGACGTGGACGCCGGCAATGTCGCCGAGCAATTGGCCGACTGCCACGGCATCATCGTCCCCGGCGGATTTGGCGTGCGCGGCACGGAAGGAAAGATCGAGTGCATCCGCCATGCCCGCGAGAACAAGATGCCGTACCTGGGGCTGTGCCTGGGCTTCCAGGTGGCGGTGATCGAGTATGCCCGCAATGTCTGCAAGCTCCCGGATGCCAACTCCACCGAGTTCGCCCCCACCTGCGCCAACCCGGTGATCGACATTCTCCCCGAGCAGAAGAAGATCGAGGGACTCGGCGGCAACATGCGACTGGGCGGCAAGGATGTGGATGTCACGGCAGGATCGCTTGTGTCGAGGCTGTATGACAATGCCACGCGGATCCACCTGCGTTTCCGCCATCGCTATGAGGTCGATCCCCGTTACGTGCCGATCCTCGAGAAGCATGGCATGATCTTCTCCGGCAAGGCGCCCAATCACCCGATCATGCAGGTGCTGGAGTTGCCGCAGGATGTGCACCCGTTCTTTGTCGGTACACAGGCGCACCCGGAACTGACCAGCCGGCCGCTTCGCCCCAGCCCGTTCTTCATGGGGCTGATCCGGGCGGCCATCGAGTACGCGGAGAAATCGACCGGCAAGACCGGCGGCGCCTCCGCAACAGGACGCAATCCACAGCAGAAGCCAGATACTGTTGCGTCCGCTTGATGCTATAGGCCATAATGCTGGCTCCATTTGGGAAGGAGCCGGTCTGATGGCAAAAGAAAAGCGGATCACGAAGGCATACGAGCTGGCGAAAGAGGTGTATGCGCAGTACGGCGTAGACACCGACAAGGCGATCGCCACGCTGGCAAACGTCGAGATCTCCATGCACTGCTGGCAGGGAGATGACGTCGGCGGTTTTGAGGCTGGCGCGGGCGGCACCAGCGGCGGGATACAGTCCACCGGGAACTACCCCGGCAAGGCCCGCAACGGCGACGAGCTGCGCGCCGACTTCGCCAAGGCGATCAGCCTTATCCCCGGCAAGCAGCGACTGAATCTGCATGCCATCTACGCCGAAACCAACGGCAAGAAGGTAGATCGCGATGAGCTGGACATCAGTCATTTCTCTCGCTGGCTCGATTTTGCGAAGAAGCAGAAGATCGGCGTGGACTTCAACCCCACGTTCTTCTCGCATCCCCTGGCGGCCGACAACTTCACCCTTTCGCATCCCGACAATGCCATCCGCAAGTTCTGGGTGCGCCACGGGATCGCCTGCCGTAAGATCGGCGCTGCCTTTGGCAAGGCCCTGGGCAAACCAGCCGTGACCAACCACTGGATACCGGACGGCTACAAGGACATCCCCGTCGATCGCCTCGCCCCGCGCAAACGGCTGCTCAAGAGCCTCGACGAGATGTTCGCCGCCAAGGTGAGCACGAAAGACAATCTCGACGCCATCGAGAGCAAGCTGTTTGGCATCGGCGTGGAGAGCTATACCGTCGGGTCCCACGAGTTCTACATGGGCTATGCGGTGAAGAACCAGAAGATCCTGACGCTGGACGCCGGCCACTTCCATCCCACCGAGTCGATCGCCGACAAGCTCAGCGCCATGATGCTCTACGTGCCGGAGATCCTGCTGCATGTCAGCCGCGGCGTACGATGGGACTCGGATCACGTGGTGGTGCTCTCCGATGACCTGAAGTCGCTGGCGGAGGAGATCGTCCGCGGCGGCTTCCTCAAGCGTGTGCATATCGGCCTGGACTACTTTGACGCCAGCATCAACCGCGTGGCCGCATGGGTGATCGGTACCCGCGCCATGAGCAAGGCGCTGCTGATTGCCCTGCTCGAGCCTACCGCCATGCTGCGGGAACTGGAGTCGGCCGGCGACTACACCGCCAGGCTTGCCATGCTGGAGGAGATCAAGACGCTTCCCTCCGGCGCAGTGTGGGATCAGTTCTGCCTGTCGCAAGGTGTACCGGTCGGCAGCGAGTGGATCGACGAGATGAAGGCGTACGAGCGCACCGTGCTGGCCAGTCGCAAGTAAGCATCGGGCAAACGAAAGAGAAAAGAAGGCCGCGGAAATAAGCCGCGGTCTTCTTCTTTGGTTCAGGTGACCGGGTGCAGGAGACTTGCCATGTTCTCGGCCGTGACCGCCTCGACCTCGACCGAATCCTCGATGCTGTACTTGCCTATCTCAGTGCGAATGAGCTGCGTGAGATATCCCGTGGTTCCCATGGCAACGGCGATATCGCGCGCCAGTGAGCGGATGTAAGTTCCCTTGCCGCAGAGGACGTCGATCTTCAGGTAAGGGAAGTCGTACTCCAGTAGGTCTATCGAGTAGATGCGCACCGGCCGGGCCGCCAGTTCCACCTGCTTGCCCTGCCGCGCCAGCTCATACGCCCGCCGGCCGCCGCACTTGAGCGCTGAGAACGCCGGGGGAACCTGCTGTATATCGCCGACAAAACGTGGCAGCACTTCCTCGGCGATCTGCTGTTGACGACCAGCCAGTGAGCCATCCAGCAGCGGGTCGGGAATCTCCTCACTGGTGGGATCGAGCGTGGCCGTTGTCGCCCCCAGCTTGATGGTGGCGATGTACCGCTTCTGCTCCGCCATCAGGCTATTGCACTGTCTGGTAGCCTTGCCGGCCAGCACCAGCAGGACACCGGTCGCAAACGGGTCGAGCGTGCCCGCGTGGCCGAGCTTGGGGCGATGTTGCCTGGGGAACAGATGCTTCAGGCGCGTGAGAACCCCGGCGGAGGAGATACCGCGATGCTTGTTGATTACCAGGATCCCATTGAGGAATGATGGCATCGGCCGCTTATTTACCACGAAGCCAGCCGAAGTTGAACAGCCTTTAGCGCCTGG
>JAKORQ010000350.1 GCA_029777755.1 Planctomycetota bacterium | reverse complement strand
TGGCGGCTGCGTACTCCAGCAGCCTGCCCAGTGGCTGCGATTCATTGGAGCCGAGCCGCGCCATGGCGGTAAGCAGGTCGCGGCGGTGCCGCTTGCTGCGGTCCGGCGGTATGTGGATGAATCCATTGGACCATGCAAACATCCCCACCGGGTAGCCGCGCCGCAATGCCAGCGTCGCCAGCGAGGCGGCCATCGCTAATGCTCGCTCGATCTCCGCCTGCCTGATTGATCCATCCGGCGGTCTATGGGTGTCGATCACCACCATCAGCTTTGGCGGGGATACGCGCGTCATCTCGCGCAAGACAAGATCGCCTGTGCGGGCGGAACGCCGCCAGTGGATCAGGCGTGGATTCTCCCCCTCGCGGAACTCCCGCACGCCGTAGAACTCATCATGCCCGCCCTTGCGCGGCCTCATCCGCGCGCCGGTATCGTCAGCGGATTGGCACAGGAGCAGGATCCTTGGATCCACCTGCGCATGGGCGGGAAAGATCACGATGGTGTCCCTCTGCCGGCATTCCACTGCCCGCTTAACGAAGCCGAAGGGGAAACTGGTGCTGATCTGGTAGCAATCCAGCTCGTGCAGGCCGCGGCGCTTGGGAAGCAGCGGCACCGAGACGGTTGCGCTCATCCCAGCGGCCACGTGCAGCAGGTATGCGTAGGGCTGATGCGTGAATCCCTCGCATCCGTCCAGCTCGCCAAGCGCCACCGATATGCTTGGCCAGAAACGCTTCTCGTTCCTTATCGTGTAGGAGATGGTGGATGGCTCCCCGACGACGAGGTGCTCGGGGATATTGCGGCGGACGTTGAGCTGCTTGAGGCTGAAACGGCTGATGTAACCAGCGACCAGCAGGATGCCGATCATCAGGCCAAACACGCCGAACAGCAGGTTGGTCTGCGAGTTCATGGCCGCCACGCCGATAAAGATGGTGGCGGAAAAGTACAGCAGGGCCGTGAAGGATATATCGACCGAGGGCTTCAGCCGAACGAAGGTAGCGGCCGGGTGCAGTCGACGACTGGAGGTAAACAGGCCCATGGCATAAGTCTAGCTCGGCGAACTCACGGTTTGCAGGATCTGCTCCAGTACGCGTGCGGTTGAGGTCGCATCAGCACCGCCATGCACATAGCTCTTGCTGACCATGCGGTGAGCGAGCGCCGGGATGGCCACTTCCTTCACATCATCGGGGATGACATAGTCTCGTCCCTGTACCACCGCATATGCCTGGGCGGCCGCCGTGACAGCCAGCGCTCCTCGCGTCGACACGCCGAGGTGCAACTCCTCGTGGCTGCGCGTGCGGGCGACGATGTCGAGAATGTAATCAACGATGGCCTGGTCGAGACGCACCCTGGGAACGTGATCCTGCGCCTCGACGATCTGCTCACCGGTCGCCACCGGCTTGAGCTCCTCCAGCGATGTGCGCGAAGGCTGCGTGAGCAGCACGCGACGCTCATCCTCGCGATCGGGATAGCCAAGGTCGATCCGCAGGAGGAAGCGGTCAAACTGGTTCTCCGGCAGGTGGTAGGTGCCCTCAAACTCAAACGGGTTCTGCGTGGCGATCACCATGAAGGGGCGGGCGAGGGGGAAGGTTTGCGTGTCGGAGCTGACCTGCTCCTCGGCCATCGCTTCCAGCAGCGCGGATTGTGTACGGGGTGTGGTGCGGTTGATCTCATCGGCCAAGACGATATTCGCGAAGATCGGCCCGGGCTTGAAGTCGAATGTCTGCGTGTTCTGGTTGAAGATCGAGACTCCCAGCACGTCGCTGGGCAGCAGGTCCGGCGTGAGCTGGATGCGGCTGAACTTGCAGTCGATGCTGCGGGCCAGCGCCTTGGCCAGCACGGTTTTTCCCACGCCCGGAACGTCCTCAATCAACACATGGCCGCGTGCGAGCAGACCGACCAGCAGCAGGTCCACCGAGCGCGAGTTGCCGTAGTAGACCCTGCTGACGTTGTCACGAAGCCTTTTGATCAAATCGCTGGTCACGCGCCGCCCTTTCTAAAAGGCATACTCTGCCGTGATTGTAATCACCCCGCTGCAACTGAGCATAGGCATTTCAAACGAAAAGCCGCGCCTGCTGAAGGAAGCAGACGCGGCTTTATAGTGGTCCGATATTGCGTGGATCGCAAGGATCAATCGCGCTTGAAAAGCGATTCATCCTGCGGGCCAAACCAGCCGATCTTGAACCCTGCGTAGTTGATGCCAGACCAGTTGCGTGGATCTCCCACTTCCAGCGTCCATTCCATGCGCTCGCTGCTGACGTGGCCATCGGCCCAGCCGACCGATGCGTGGTCGCGATGGCGGAAGTGCATGGACGGCGAGGGATTCCAGGGGAAGCCGGAGTAGTAGGAAACCGGCGGATAGACGAATGACTCCTCGTAGATGCCGAAGTGGGTTGTCGAGCCATCGTAGTAGGTCGGGCTGGCGACATCGGCGAACATGATCTTGCTGGCCGCGTTCCTTATCTGCGTCAGCTTAGCCGGGATCTTGTAGTTGTCCGGCGCGCTGCTGACGGCGACGCTGCTGCCGATGTAGTCGTAGTTGTAGCCGTAGCCGCCGCTGCCGGTTTCACTGCCCTCGAAGGCAAGATCCTGGAACACCGGGCAGGCCTTGGCTTCCCCCGCCTGCAGGTAGGGGCGCAGGGGGGACTCGGGCGCATTGGGATGGTCCGGGTATCCCTCGAAGCGGAATCGTGAGTTCGGGTCGCCGGGGGCTGCGCTGGCCCGCGACCCGTGCCAGCGATGCAGGTTGGGACCCGGGTAGGCGATGTCGTCGGCGGCCGGCGGCAGATAGCCACGATTGTCGTTGGCGTACATCATCGACGCCGTGACGATCTGCCGGAGATTGCTCATGCATTTCACCGACAGTGCCATCTGCCGCGCCGCCGACAACGAGGGCAGCAGTATTGAGATCAGCAGTGCGATTATTCCGATAACGACCAGCAGTTCCACGAGGGTGAAACCGAGCAGGGGCGATCTGATCGCCCGTGAACCCCGAGAGCGGGACATGAGGCATACTCCTCCGGCCATTTCGCGTGGCCGACAAAAAGAGAAACCCCGGCTTCGCGACGCACCAAACAAAACTGCCTGGTGCGGGACGAAACCGGGGTGCCTATGCCACGTTTGATGCCCGGGGAGAAGGCTGGAAAAACAGCGCCTCTTCAGGCACACACCCGGCCGTCTCAATCTCGCGAAGACGGAACCGACTTTGCGCCAGCCACACGGCCGGCGCTCGTGCCTCAAGGCAGGTCTTCTGGCTCAGGACTGGTCCGGGTCGGCCTTCCCAGTTGTGTGGTGTCCAACCAGTGGCCTCGCATATGACCCGTACGTTTACGTCCATCACAGCGGCGCGTCCGCGTCGGATTCTCACCGACTTCCCTTTGCAGGCTCCAAACGGAACCGGCAGGCATTACGCCGCCTTCAGGCGATGGGCAGAATACATCGACCGGGTATGCAAATCAATCGGCAACCGATGCTTTATCAAGAATTGCGATGAGTCGGCCTGGTCGACGGCGCGGTTCCGCACAAAGTGGAGCGGACGGTCCTCCGCCCGCGAAAGGTAAGGGAATACTCGACGAACATGCGGCATCAGTGCAGGGAAACCGGAAGACACACATCAAATCACCGTTTTCACCGCAAATAGACGAAGCAACTGAGCAACCTTTAACCCCTCGATGCCGCTAATCGCGCATACTTCCGCCGATCCGATTGTCCCGCGGTCTTCAGGACGAGCTGATCCATTTGCAGTAGCACTGCGCCAGCGTTACCACCAGGCCCATTCCTCGGTGTACAGCACGTAGATGGCAAGCAGGAGGTTGGTGACTCCGTGCATGATGATGCATGCGCCCAGGCTGCGGGTGTATACCAGCAGGCCGGCCACCATCATCCCCCAGACGAACGCTGTGAGCATCTGCACGTGCACGAATGAGAATGCGACCGACACGGCGACGATGGCTGCGATATTCTTGCAGCCGACCTCTGAAAGCTGGAAATCATTGGGCGCATCGATGCGGCGCCAGAGGTAATCGCGCCAGAACAGCTCTTCCATGAACGGCACGACGATTGAAGCGCCTGCGATGCGCACCGCAATCCAAGCCCAGGTGGCGGCCGGCGTATGGAAGTATGCGAAGGGATTGAAGGCCTTCTCGTGGTCAAGCGCAAAAAGGCTGGGAACGGCCCGCTGCAACAGTGTGTCCATGCCGATCCACTGCACGATGCCGATCACCCCCGCAATGATGCCCAGCCACCAGTAATTCCAGCGGATGCGCGTGTAATGCTTGCGGAAACCGATGAGCAGGGCGGCCGCGGCGATTGCCCTCGCAACGTACGCCCATGGATAGATGCCCTCGAAGTAGTTCCCGATCGCCATGATGATCAGGAACGCGGCCATGGGCGCGATGTAGGCAAACTCATCCCGCTCAAAACCTAGTATCGCTCCGCAAGATCTGCTGTTGGTGTCGGTCTCTGGCATTCGCGGTTGAACATACCGGGCATCACGCCCGGTTTCTACTGTGCGGAAGCCTCGGAATCCTCGATCAGCTCCAGCCGTACCCGGCCAATCCTCTGCGGCTCAGCTTCAATGACCGTGAAGCGCATCCCCGGCTGCGCGAGTACCGCGCCAACCTCGGGAATTCGCCCGATGGCGGTGGCCACATATCCGCCGAGGGTCTGGATGTCCTCCTCTTCGGGCAGGTTCACGGGGATCATGCCGTTAAGGTCCTCCAGGCTTATGCGGGCGTCGATCTCCCACACGTTCTCCTCGACCTTCCGGATCATGGCCGGCTCCTGCGGCTCGTGCTCATCGGAAATCTCGCCGACAAGCTGCTCCAGCACGTCCTCGATGGTCACCAGGCCGGCCGTTCCGCCGTACTCATCGAGAACAATTGCCATGTGAATCTTGAGAGTGCGGAAATCATGCAGCAGGTCGCGCAGGCGCTTGGTCTCAGGCACGAAAAAAGCCTGGCGCACCGCCTTCTTGATGTCGAACTCCTCGGCCGTTTCACCAAGGTACTTCAGCAGATCACGGGCGTAGAGAACGCCGATGATGTGGTCCAGCGTGCCTTCGTATACAGGCACGCGCGAGTGGCCGGTCTTCTGGAACACCTCGCGCACGAGGGTAAGCCCCATGCCGCTGTCCATGGCGACGATGTCCGGCCGGGCGGTCATCACTTCCTTGACCAGCACATCGCGGAAGTCGATGACCGACTCGATCATCTCTCGTTCCTGCTCGTCGACTATCCCTTCCTTCTCGCCTTCCTCGACGGCTGTGAGGATCTGTTCCTCGATGGCCTGCTGTTCCTCCTCCTCGGTGGGAGGCCCGGCCACTTTGCCCACCAGCTTGTCTATTGCCCGCATGGTGGCGATGGCCGGATATAGAACAACATTCAGCAGGCGCAGCAGCGGCACGCACATGGCGATGAACATCTCGCCCGCATGCGCAGCGATTGCCAACGGGGCGGCGACCGATACCAGCGCCGAGATTACGCCTGCGATCAAAAACCCATACAGATAGCGCAGCCACTGGCTCCAGTCGGTGGGGTGGAACATCGCCAGCACGCAGATGAACACGAGGATGTTGCACGGCAGCCGCAAAATGGCGGCGATGAACGAGTAATCCTCGGAGGAATCGATCGTCCTCTCATATTCATGCAAGCGATTTTGACGCTTGAGCCATTGCTGCAGCTCTGTTCGGGAGAAGTCCCGCAGCGCGAAAGTGAGGGTGGAGAAGAATAATGCCCCGATAGCCGCCAATGCCAGCGATGTCAGCACAATGCCGGTGTACATGGGCTATCGACCACCCTTCTTGCCGGCGGGCATTGCCGATTTGAAAACTGCTCCAACACCGATCCTGGTGAGGATCTGATCTTCTTTCCTGTGCATCTCTTGGTAACCGTCTTCGGTCATGTCGTCATAACCGTGCAGGTGCAGTATTCCATGCAGAGTGTAAAGGAGCAACTCATCCCGCTCGCGAACTTTGCGCCGCCTGGCCTCCCGGCGCGCCATCGGCACGCAGACGTACAGCTCGCCGGCGATCGTTCGCCCCAGCTTGTCCAGCTCCAGCGGGAAAGTGATCACGTCGGTCGTCGAGGGATCCTTGAAGAACTGCTCGTGGAGCTGGGAAATCCTCCTGTCGCCAACCAGCACCACCGAGAGATGACGAAGAGGGGAACGGGTCACCTGGAGAATCTGCTGTACCTGCTTCTTCAGGTAGGGGACAAACGCCGAGCCGGTACGCGCGTGAAACTCCAGTTGGCAACCTTTAGTGGTCTTGCTCATTCTCTGCCATGCTAACTCTACTGTCCGCCGGCGGCCAATGTCGTCTGCCCTCCAGGGGCGCCTAGAGCCTGCTTGCTTGCGTCAGGGTAGGCGATGCGGGCATGGTTGATGCTCTGGAGATTCCTTGTCAGCGTCTTCTCGACGATCTCCAGTTCGCGCATGGTAAGGTCACACTCGCTGAGCTGTCCATCGAGCAGGCGCTTGTGGACCAGTGAGTGAACCAGCTTCTCGATCTCCTCAGGCGTGGGATGCGCCATGGCCCTGCTGGCGCTCTCGCAGGCATCGGCGAGCATGACGATGGCGATCTCACGCGTCCGCGGCTTGGGGCCGGGGTAGCGGAACGCCGATTCCTCCACTTCGCCAGGGCCTTTCTGCTGCTTGCGCGCCTGGTGGTAGAAGAACTCCACCAGCGTCGTGCCGTGGTGCTGCTGGATGAAGGGGAACAGGCTGGTGGGCAGGTTGTACTGCCGGGCCAGCTCGATACCGTCCTTGATGTGCTCAAGGATGATCATGAATGAGACGCTCGGCGAGAGCGACATGTGGGCGTTGTCGCCGGGCTGCTGGTTCTCGCAGAAGTAGTGCGGCCGCTTGATCTTGCCAATGTCGTGATACAGCGCCCCGACGCGGGCCAGCAGCGAGTCGGCACCGATCGCCTCGGCCGCCGCCTCCGAAAGCGTCGCCACCTGGAGCACATGACTGTAGGTTCCCGGGGCCTCCAGCGCCATCCGCCGCTGCAGCGGGTTGCTGGCATCGGAAAGCTCCAGCAGCGTCATGCCGGTGGTGATCCGGAAGGTCTTCTCCACGAACGGCAGGATGCCCAGCACCACAAACCCGGAGGAAACCCCGGAGATGGCCGCGTACACACCATCCTTCAATATGTATGTAAAGGGCTTGATACCCTCGACAGCCCACACACCGCTGAACATGGTGATGGCGAACATCGCCATCGCGCTGGCGATGCCAATCTCAATCAGGCGTCCGCGTGTCCGCACCGGGCCGGTGAAGGCGCAGGTTGCCGTGCAGCCGCTGACGAGGATCAGCATGAACTCCAGTCCCTGGTTGAGGGCAAGCGTCGTCAGGGTGGCCAACAGCAGGGCGATACCAAGGGCAAAACGTGGCTCATACGCGATCCCCAGGATCATGCCCGTGAGGATGGTGGGGGCGATGCCGAAGATAAACAGCGGTCGCGTTCCCGAGGCGGCAAGCTGCGAGAAGAGCATCATGCCCACCAGCAGCACCGCGATGGCGATGGCCCGCGCATGGTTGCGAATGATCCGCGGCTGATAGCGCCGGATGTACCAGCACAGGACGGCGGTAAGCACGCCCACGACACCGATCACGCCGATGGTGTCGAGAACCAGCAGGGGAATACCCATAGACGCGCGATATGCGCGATGCTCGGCCTGCAGCACGTCCAGGTCGCGCTCGGAGATCTCGCCCGCTTGCTTAATCAGCAATCCTGCCTTGTAGAGGATCTCACCCTCGCGGCTGGGCACCATGGCCGCCGCCTTGTCCTGCGCCTCCTGGGTGGCGTATTCGTCGAGCAGGTGGGTGGCCTGTACGCAGCGGAGGATATAATCGCGAATCTGCGGGGCCAGATCCTCGCGGAAGGCATCGTTGGCCGCTCGCTCGATCTCCGACTGCAGCGGGTTGCCGGCCCGCATGCTGTAGACTCGATCCAGTTCCAGCAGCGACGATCCCATCTCGTCACCCATCAGGCGGATGGCAAACCCGCTGGGTGAGCGCCATTGCGCATGCCGGGCGATCTCCTGGTCATGCTGATCTACCGGCAGCACCACCATCTTGCTGATGGTGGAGAAGAATGCCTCCACGCGCTGGTTGTAGATGCTCTTGCGCTCGGGAGCCTGGTACTGGGCAAGCAGGTTGATCGCCTCGGGGGTAAGCGTCTCCCGCATCTCCACCGGCAGATCGGCGTAATCCCGTCCTACCGCAATCTCCGGCCAGCGGCGCATCTGGTCCTCAAGCCGCGACCAGGAAAAGTCGGGGTTGCGGCGATAGACACGCGGCTCCAGCTCGCGGGCACGCTGCTGGGCGGCCGCGAACTTGCTCTTGTCCATGTAGCGGAAGTCCACGCGGGCGTGGATGTCGTGGGTTGCATAGTCACCCAGGCGATGGCCGCTGTGATATCGGCCGGAGATGATGATGACGCTCGCGACGACGCAGAAAATGACGGCAATAGTCAGCCCCAGCCCAAGCCAGCGGCGCTTCAGCTCGGGCGTGGCATCCTTCTCGAGGATCGTCGAGTGCGTCTGTTTCATGCCTTTTCGTAGGCGTT
>JAKORQ010000349.1 GCA_029777755.1 Planctomycetota bacterium | reverse complement strand
AGGCCGGGCCGTACAGAGCCCCCGAGGGGGAGACAGACTTCAATCGCGGCGGGATCATGCCGGCGCGCGAGTCGCCGGCAGTGGGGTGATGCCGTCGCGATTGAAGACCCGGGCCACGCGCCCAACCGAATTACATCGTCCGCTATCACGGGCGGTTCTTGTGAGGAGCCATCATGGCCGTCGTACTCGATAAATCGCATCGCTGGCGTGTGCTGGCCGCCCATGTGGGGGTGATCGCCTTCATCGCGCTGATCATGTTCCCGTTTCTGATGATCCTGTCGATCAGTCTGCGTCCGGGCAACTTTGCCACGGGCAGCATCATCCCCGAAACCATCAGCTTCGAGCACTGGAAACTTGCGCTCGGTATGTCCTACCAGAACGCCGACGGTCTGCTGATCGAGCCACCCTTCCCGGTATTGCGCTGGCTGTGGAATTCGATCAAGGTCGCCACCATCTCGGCCTCGGTGATCCTGCTGCTGTCGACCACCAGTGCCTATGCCTTCGCGCGCATGAAGTTCCGCTTCAAGCAGCAGACCATGACGGCACTGATGCTGATGCAGATGTTCCCTGCGGTGCTGGCGCTGGTGGCGATCTACGCGATTTTCGACCAGATCGGCACCTATGTGCCCTGGCTCGGCATCGACAGCCACGGCTCGCTGGTGCTGGCCTACGCCGGCGGCATCGCCATGCACATCTGGACCATCAAGGGCTACTACGACACGATCCCGGTCGAGATCGAGGAAGCTGCCAAGGTGGATGGCGCCACACCATGGCAGGCGTTCCGCTACGTGCTGCTGCCGATGGCGCTGCCGATTCTGATGGTGGTGTTCCTGCTCGCCTTCATCGGCGCGATCATCGAATACCCGGTCGCCTCGGTGCTGCTGCATGAGGAAAAGAATCTCACGCTGGCCGTCGGCTCCAAACTGTTCCTGTACCCGCAGAAGTACATGTGGGGCGACTTCGCAGCCGCCGCGATCCTGTCCGGCCTGCCCATTACCGTTGTCTTCCTGATTGCGCAGAAATGGATGATCGCCGGGCTCACGTCAGGCGGTGTGAAGGGGTGAGTGTTACCTATTCGGCAAGGGCAATACCCACAATAACAACAAGAACATGACAGTCGAACTTCCTGAGGAGTGATGAAATGTTGAGCAAACGTGGTTTCATGAAACTGGTACTGGGTGGGCTGCTGGCGCTAAATGCCGCGGCCGGCGTGGCAGCGGATCTACCCGAGGATGCGGTGGCGATCCACTATCACCGCCCGGACGGAAAATACCAGGACTGGGGTATCCACCTGTGGCGCCGTGCCGGCGGTACGCCGGACATGCCGTTGGAAGGCATTACCTGGGGTT
>JAKORQ010000348.1 GCA_029777755.1 Planctomycetota bacterium | reverse complement strand
TTCTCGGGAACCTGGCGACGGACAGGCTTGGTCACCAGACCCATGCGCAGGGCCTTGGTCGATACCTTGATGCGGACCACGCGGCCGTTCACTACAGCACGGACCTTCTGGATGTTGGCCTTGAACTTACGGGGGCTCACGCCCGTGGTCTTCTTACCGACGCCACCCAGATACTTAGCCTTACCGCGCTCGGTCTTCCGGTTCCCAAAGCTGGTCTTCTTACCTGTGAAATAGCAGACGCGTGGCATTTCAGTTCCTCTTTAGTTCAAAATTAAGAGTCGCGTAGTGTATCCATGGCCCATCGCTTTGCAAGCGAGAGCAGACCTGAATAGCCGACTTTGCTCCCATTCAGCTCCGCAGCGGCGGGCGGGAGGCCGCCGTCGGACCCATCGAGCAGGTTCCCACCGGGCGAAGCTGCTCGCGAGCCTCCCGGACGCTTTCGGCCTCAAGCTGGCATACCTTGGCCACGCGACGAACGTGGCGACCTTCAGCAAAGCTGCAGGTCAGGAAGATATGCACGATCGTCTTGAGCTGGTCGGCCGAGAGCAGATCCGTGCCGATGCACAGCACGTTGCAGTGGTTGTATTCCCTGGCAAGCCGCGCCGTTACCTCATCATGGACCAGCGCCGCGCGTACCCCGATCACCTTGTTGGCGGCGATCGACATGCCTATGCCCGAGCCGTCGAGCAGGATACCCACGTCATACTCGCCGCTGGCCACAGCCCGAGCGACTGCACCGGCATAATCGGGGTAATCGCATGGCCTGATGCTATCGCATCCGAAATCGCGTACCTGATGGCCCCATTTCTTCAGGAGTGGGGCCAGGTGGCGCTTGCCTTCGTACCCGCGATGATCGGAGCCCAGTGCAATTCTCATTTCTTAACTTCTCCCGCGCCCAGCAACGACCTGTCGGCCAGGCGGTTCTCGATGACCCCCTTTATCTTCCTCGCAAGGTTTTTGTAAAGGGCCAACTCCCCTCCTATTGGATCCTCAATGTCGCCATGTGAATCAAGCAACATAACCTTGTCGGAGGCGGACGGATCGGCCGCCAGCACGGCGTCAGCGTGGTTCTGCGCCATCACAAATATGACCGTCGCCTGGCTGATGAGCTGCTGCGTGAGCGGGCGCGAGCGATGGGCGGAAAGGTCCGCACCGTACTCGCGCACGGCCTCGATGGCATACGCCGCCGCCGGCGAACCGCCGAGGGTGCTGGTGCCTGCCGAGATTACCTGGTATCCGGCCTGCTCAAGCTGTTTCTCCGGGACATTAAGCCAGTCCGCCAGCACTTTACGGGCGATCGCCTGCGCCATCGGCGAGCGGCAGGTATTGCCCGAACACACGAACAAGATCGTCGTCTGCAGCATTTTCTCGAGGATCCTTCGGTCAAAGACGCCCTGGCGGACGATCTGGAAATCCCGTTCTCCGGCCCGGATGATGGTCGAGGGCCTGCCATGCCTGACCGGGCCGTCATCAAGCACGATCTCAACCTTGTTGAGCAATTCCTGCGGCAGCGCACCAACATCCAGCGCCCCGTCAGCCGCCGGCACGGCCGCCAGAGGGTGCGGGCAGGCGCCAACCACCTTCCGCGCCACCGCATGGGCCGGGCAGCGGATGGTGATCTGCCCCGCATCATAAACGTCATGCTCCGCCACGGCCAAGCGAGCGGTGACCTCTTCCCGCTTCTCACGGGAGACTGCAAAAACCATCCCAACCGGGCCAGGCCAGAGCCGGCTCATCAGGTAATGCTGATACGGGCTGGGCGGATCGATGTACTGCTCGGCGGATTTGGCATCCGCAACATGCAGGGCAATGGGCTTGTCGGCAGGCAGGGAACGCAGACGCCGCAGATCCGCCAGCGCCTGGGTGTGATCAACCCTCGCCATGGCACAATAGACAGTCTCAAGGGGCATCACGGCGATCCCGCCGGCATTCACGACCTGTGCAGCGGCCTGGACGGCAGCGGAATCAGCGTCGGTGGAGGTTAACTTAAGACGTTTTGCCGCCATGTTTTGCGATCGATTATGGCCCATGCTCGCTGAAACTGTCAATTACCCCCGGTCGCGGCTTTGGTTGTGATGGTCGCACACAACCGGATTTGCAACGTATTAATCACACCCGCGAGGCGGATTTATGGTACAATGCCTCCGGCCCTTATATAGGGATGTCCAAGGAGATTCCGTGGAACTGAAGTTTGCCGTTAACGAGAATGTAAAGGTCGCTGAAGTGGTGGAACTGCTGAAGCGATCGACCCTGCCGACCTGCAAAGACGAGGCAAGGCGGCTGGTGCGGCTGGTACCGCAAGCCAATGTGATAGTAACCGCACGAGACGGGAAGAGGCTCGTTGGCCTGGCACGCGGCCTCAAGGAAGTAAGCGGCTGCTGCTACCTTTCCGACCTGATCGTCGACAAGGCCTACGCCGACAAGGCCGTGGGTGCCCGGCTGATCCGCGAGGTACGCAAGGCTATCGGCGAGAACACCCTCGTGGTGCTGGTTCCCGCCCCGGATGCCATGGCGTACAGCGCTGAAATCGGCGTGTAAACCACCGCAAGCGAGCTGAGACGGACAGTCGCCGTTACTGGAGTGGTAGCAGCACTTTGCGCTACCACCACAGCAGCAGGCGGGCTATTCGCCAGTACAGCGACAGCAGCGGATTGCCCACGTAGTTCAGCAGCGGATTGCTGACCTCGGGGAAATCCGCTTTTCCGATAAAGATCCCGGTGAGCTGGCGATCACCGACTGTGCGCTGGCGCTGCGCCGCTCTTCTTTTGCGCATGATGCTCGCGAATTCCCCAAGAACGCTCCAGGAGCGCAGCTTCTGCTTCATGGCGCGCACGCCAAGGAAGTAGAACAGCAGCCCACCTTCCATCATCAGTAGCGCCGGGAGAATCAGCAAAAGCGTCGGCCAGCGGTAATAGGTCAGCAGCAGGCGCCAGCGGTTCTGCTCCAGGCGATAGTACATCATCGCGTTGCGGCGGAACTGGTAGCGATGACACACCAAGCTCGCGGGGCAGTACACGTTGCGCAAGCCGCGCAGGCGCATGTACCAGCCAAGTTCCGCATCCTCGAGGTAAGCAAAATATGCGGGGTCAAAAAGGTCATCGCGAGCGATGGCCGACACCTTCACCACCATGGCCGCCCCGGAGCAGAAGGCGATATCGCCGGGCGCATCAAATCTCCCGTCATCCTTCTGGCGATAGGCACTGACGAAACCAAACCCCAGGTAGTGCGACCGATTCCCCGCGCTGTTGATCAGGTCCGTCTCGGGATGGAACAGCAGCTTGGCCTGCGCGCAGCCTACATCCTCCGGCTGCACCGCCTCCCGCAGTGCCGCAAGCCATCCGGGACGCACGATGGTGTCCTGGTTGAGCAGCGCCACATAGCGCACATTCGGCATCTGCTGGCGGATGTGCGCAAAACCGGCGTTATTTCCGCCGACAAAGCCGGTGTTGCTCGCCAGGCGGATGCAGGTGACCTCCGGGTAGTTCTGCTCGACGAAGTCGGCGGAGCCGTCGGTGGAGGCATTATCCACCACCACGATCTGCCCGGGCGGGGGCAGCTCGCCACACTCGTGGATGGAAGCAAGGCAGTCGGCGAGAAAGCCCATGCCGTTGTAGCTGACAATCAGGATGGCTACATCGCTGAAGGTGGAGTTATGGTCGGCCATCGTCGGATGCCTGGCCCGGCTGCTTTTCATCCTGCTGCTCCGGGCGTTTCTCGGTCAGCAGCCCGACCATCTGCGAGAGGGTGTTTATCTTCTGTTCCTGCACGCTCACGATGGTGAGCAGTTCAAAGATCATCACGAACAGGAACGCCGTCAGGCACAGCAGCGAGAATGTGGTGTACTGGATCCCCAGCAACTCGGCGATAACACCCACCGCATCTTGCCAGGCGGCCAGCACAAAGAACGGCGCGCCGATGAGGATCAGCAGCAGCGCGTAACGCTATTTCAGTCGGTAGGTGCGCAGACGATAGATCGCCACGGCCGCGACCGTAAGTCCGAATGCGATCAGTATCAGTGATTTGAGCATCGCGATTGCTATCTACCGTTGACCTTTGCGTTGTCCCATGGGCGACGGGCCAGGTCAAGCAGGAGACACAAGGATACCTTCATCACGTAGAAGACTCCCTTAAGCCCTGAAATACTGCTGCTGCCGTTGCGGCGCTGCCGCATGCTGACGGGAACCTCGGTCACCTGGTAACCGGCGCGATGCAGCAGGAGGATCACCTCCGGCTCGGGGTAATCCTCGGGGTACCAGTGCGCGAAGGCGCGAATGACCTTGCGATTGGCCGCCCGGAAACCGCTGGTACAGTCCGTGATGCGCCTCCCGGTGAGAAGCTGCAGCATGCCCCGCAGGAAAAACGCGCCAAGCTGGCGCATGGGGTTCTGCTTGTACCCGGGGGAGTTGGAGAGGAAGCGCGACCCGACGGCCAGATCCGCCTCGCCGGAGAGAACGGTGTCCACCAGCTTCTTCACCTCGCAGGGACGATGCTGGCCGTCGCCATCGACCTGGATGGCGATGTCATAGCCGTGCAGGTCGGCGTAGCGATAGCCGGTCTGCATCGCTCCGCCTATGCCGACGTTAAAGGGCAGTGAGATAGTGCGCGACTTGTTGGACGCCTCGCGGGCCGTTCCGTCGGTGGAGCCATCGTCTACCACCAGCACATCCATGTGAGGCAGGGACCGCTGCAGCCGATCGATCAGCTTTCCAATGGAATCGCCTTCGTTATATGCAGGTACGATAATCAGGCACCTGGGATTTGCCTTTCGGGGTGGCTTGGGCGACGCGGCGGCTACCGCAGCGGCATGCGACGCCACAGGGCCTGTAAGATTTTCAACCGAGAGTGCTAAACTCAAAAGAGACCTCCGGCTCCCGTCTCCGTCCCTACCCTTCAGCGGTCAGGCCCGAAAATACCTCAAAGCAGACTGTGCGCAAAGACCCAAACGGCCTATTTCGCCCTGATACACGCGCACCGACGAAATTGTCGGCCTCATTTCACGATCACGATGTCCTGCAGCAGGCTCTTCCAGCCCCAGGCCATCTCATGATAGTTCCCGCTTCCCCAGTGGGCAGCGATAGCGCTCCAGCGGCCCTCCTCATCCAGCCTCATCTGGTAGCGATCGCGCGTGAAGCGGGCCTTTTCCGCCAGTGTGGCAAGATCCTGCTGCGAATAGCGAAGCCGATGGGCATGGGCCGCCGCCCTCTCGTAAGCCAGTCGCCAGCGCTCGGCCTCCAGGCGGAAATACTCCGTCTTCATCTCCAGCCCGATCTTCACCTGCTCCAGCAGGCTGGTGCGACGCGCCCCGATCTGCTGGCGCGGATGCTGGCGATAGTCGATCAGCGGCTCATTGACCATGGCACATGCGCTCACGGCCGAGATGAGCAGCGCAACCCATGCATCATGCACCCAGCAGTCAGGAATCGGCAGGATCAGATCGCGATAACAGGAGCGGAACATGGTGGTGGCGCCGGTGACGACGTTGGTTCGCGCAAGCACGCGCACCGCCTGGCCATTGGTAAGCCGTTGTCGCTGCAGTGGATCCAGGTACAGCGTATCCCAGAGGCGAGTGCCAAGCGGCCTCAGCGATTCATCCACTAAATTGGCGTCGGAAAAAACCAGCCCGACGTGCGGATTCTCCAGCAGGTACCGCTCAAGGACCTTGAGCTTGCTTGGCCCCCAGATGTCGTCCTGGTCGGCGAGGGCAATCAGCTCACCGCTGCACAAACCGATGGCCTTGCTGAAATTTCCCGCCACGCCCAAACGTAGATCATTTCGGAAGAACTTTACCGGGAAAGGAGCAGTGGAGGCGAACTGCTCGACCAGGCTGACGGTAGAGTCTGATGACTGGTCGTCACAGATGACCAGCTCATCGGGAAGGCGCTGTTGCGCAAGGAAACTCTGGAGCTGCTGCGTGACCCAGGCAGCTCCATTGAACGTACACATCGCTATGGATATCGTCGCCTTGCGCACGGTAAATTTACTGAACCATTAGAGTTAGCGGGTCAGCGGCAGCGCACTCTGCCCCTGAGTCTAGGCAAAACTAGCAATTTGATCCAGACGCAATCAGCATGGATCAGATAACTGAGGAGTAGCACGATCAATGAGTACCAGCACGGCCGCACGACAACCGAAAAAGCCACTGTCTCAGCGCATAAACCTTCGAATCCTCGTTTTTGCCGCCATCATCATTCTGCCGCTGGGCTGGATGACCTACACCTTCATCGACCTTCAGCTTAACGCCGGCATCGAGGTGGTCGAAGGCGGCTACAGGAAGGTGGACCTGAAGGCCATGGGCAACTTCCCCTTCGATGAATACACGGGAACCGAGGAGAACGTGCCCGAGCCTTACCGGGCCCTGAATGGCCAGAAGGTGCTGCTGATCGGCGAGATGTACTCCGACATGGTCGCCAGCGACACCACCGACCGCTTCCAGCTCGTCTACTCGATCGCCAAGTGCTGCTTCGGCGGCCCGCCCAAGGTCCAGGAGCGGGTATTCGCCAGGACTCCCGATGGCAAGCGCGTGTATGTCTACCCCGGCCTGGCAAAAGTGTACGGCACGCTCTACGTCCGCGCCATCCGTGAGAATGGCAAGGTTGTCAGCCTCTACGACATGGAAGTCGAGAGGATAGAGCCGTATAGCTGATGAAGCGGCAGATGAATCAAGCGGAAAGGGCCCGCCGACCTGACGGGCCCTTCTGTTTTGCTGTAATCTGGCAGACGATCAGGCCTTCTTCGCCGCACCGCTCCGCTGGAACGAATACGTGCCGCCGAACTTCTTGCTGAAGCGCTCGACGCGGCCGGCAGTGTCGACGAACTTCTGCTTGCCGGTGAAGAACGGATGGCAAGCACTGCAGATGTCGACCGTGACGCTGGGAAGCACGCTGCGGGTCTCAAACGTATTGCCGCAGGCACAGCGAACCGTACAGGCCTGATACTTCGGGTGAATCTTCTCTTTCATCTTCCATCTCCTTTCCGGACGTGCGACGGCACAGTTAGCCGACGTCAGCCGGATGCAATAGCGCAAACCGGTCCACCCCGGAAAGCGCGGATCGGAAACGATAACAACTCCGCCTGCACATGCAAGCGCTCTAGACCAGTTCCACTCAAAGAGGAGCGGGCGGCCTCCGCCCGCGGGAGGTAAGCTGATCCTCGACGAACGTGCATGATCAGAATCAGGAAAAACCAGAGACCCAGCGACCAGGGCTGCGTTGACCTCTCGATGCCGCTCAACGTGAATGCAACTGGCGCAGACCTCCACCGACGCGAAGTACCGCAGCCTGCAGGACAAGCCGCTCCACTTGACGTTTAGCTGCTCCAGCTCCCCCTGTGAGTATCGTAACACCCCAATTGCCGGCCGTCGCTGTGGCTTACTGCTGTCCCACGAATATGCACAGGGAGAAGGCGATCTCGTGCCATCCGTTCTCGATGCGGTAAAGCACGCGATTTCGCCCCTTCTTGAAATGCACCCGGCGCAGGCCTTCGCCGATCGACCATGGCTTGAGGTTGTCCGAGCTGCTCCAGACCTTTACGTCATTGATCCACAGGTCCGAGCGGTCATCGCTGCCCACCGCGATCCACAGGTCACAGTCCTGCTCAAAGGCCAGCTCGGTATAGGCGTACCAGATGCCGTACTCCACCGGGTTCGGCGGCACCACCTTCACGCTGGGGCTCTGGATGTACTGCCAGCGCACCGGCCCGAACATGCCGTCGTAGACCGCATCCAGATTGATCGATGATTCCGGCGGGAAGGAGCGATGGATATTGGCCCGCCCGGGATTGGCGAACGGGCCGATGGTATACCACGAGTCGACATAGACCCATTTTGCCCCCGGTGCGCCGGTGACGATCTTCCTCGCCGGGGCGGTGATGTCGACATCCCTGATCTGCTGCGGCGGGACCGGTACCGATGGTGTCGTCCTCTCCGGCGTCTCGCCCTTTTCGCCTGTCCCGGAGTCTGCCTGGCGCATGAGATGCGACAGATCCACCACCTGGCCGCCCTGCTCCTCGTGCGACGCCTGGTTTATCTCCTCCAGCCGACGCGCCCTCTCAGAAAGGGCCACCGAGGCTCCCTCCCCGTAGCGGGCCTGCGTGCGCCTGGCGGAATCCAGCAGGTTATGTGCGGCCGTCACTATCGATTCACTCTCACGAACGGCCGTCTGCACCACCTCGGCATGCCGGCGATACTGCTCGCCCTCGGTGATCTTCTGCTTGGTGATCTCTACATCGATCTTCGGGCGGTTCGGCTTGGGAATATCGATCTGCTGCATGGCCCGCCGCGGTGAAACCTGCGTCAGCAGCGCCAGTTCCGTGGCACGAAACTCCACGTACGACTGGGCAATCTCCTTCTCGGCCTGCACGAGATACTCGTACATCTCGCCGACGCTCGACTCATACAGCCGCAGCGCATCAAGCGATCGGCGCTGCGCCACCTCATGCAGCTTCGCCTCGAGCTGGTTCTGCGCCAGGGCCTGCTTGAGCGCATCGGTCGACGCCTGCTGCAGTTCCAGCGCCTTCTCCTGCCGCTGCTGTGCGTCGTTCCTCATCGCGACAAACTGCTCTTCGCGCGCCTTGAGCGTCTCCTTTGCCTGCTGGAGACCCTGGTTGAGCGTGTCCAGGCGCGCCTGCGTCCGGGCGGCTTGCGCCTCCCTGCGATTCAGGTCGCCTGCGGCACTTCGATGTTGCTGCTGAACCCGGCGCAGCTCGCCATCGGCCTTGCGAACCTCATCGCGCGCTTTGCGGATGGACTGGTCACGTGCACTGGCGAGCTTTCGATCGTTTGGAACAGGCTCGGACTCGACGGCCGCCAGGATCTGTTCCTTCTCCTGCTTTTCCGCCTCGGCGTTCTTCACCCGTTCATCGACCTCGGCCAGCTTCTCCTTCGCCGCCTGCACGAGGTTCTGCTCATTCGCAAGCGCCGCCTCGACCTTGGCGATCTCTTCCTCCCTGCGCTTGACGTCCGCCTCGGCATTGCGGGCTGCGGATGCCGCCCGGCGCAGCTCTGCCAGCGCCCTGGTTGCCTCCACCTGCGCTGCGGTTGCGGTATCCTGGCGAGACTTCAGGGACTCTGACGCCTGCGCGTATTCAAGGATGTCTATAAGCGTCTGCTGTCCCGCCTCGGCCGCCGACTGCTGCTGCGCCGCCGCGTTGCGAAGTTCGTCATTCTCGGCCGACTTGTCAGCAGCGTTGCGTTGCTGCTCCAGGGCCGCCTTCTGGGCGGTTGTCACCTGCTCCAGCACCTTTTCCAGGTTGGCGATAAGTTCGGCAGCCCGATTGTCAGCAACCTCACTGAACTCGCGCGCCTTCTCGACGCGCATCTGTTCCATCTCGGCGTGGATGGCATTCAGCTCCATCACCGACGCCATGAGCTGCTCGCGGTTGATGTCGCGGATCTGCTCCGTGAGATTGGCGAGGGCATCCCCCTCCAGGCGAATCTCCGGCTCCAGCTTGGGCTCGGGCTTGCCGAATATCGCCTCGCGTGCCGGCGAATAAAGCATCAGCAGCGAAAGTCCGCCAACGTGCAATGCCGCCGACAGCGCCACGAACGGCCCGCTGCGCTGCTTCCTGCGACCCTTACTTGCGTGTGTGTAGTCCGACATTGGTCAGCCCCTCGAACTGGCAAAGGTCCAGTACGTGGATGACATGCTGAAACGCGGTGGCACGATCCGCATCGATGCGGATCCGCTGATTGGGATCAACGGCGGCCGCCTGCCTCAGCCGATCATGCAGCATGCTCAACGTAACGCGCTCGCCGCCGATATGGATGGCGCCCTCCCTATCGACGCCGATCACCAGCATGTCCTCCTCCAGGCGCGCCTCGATGGCGGCCGCCGACTCGGGAAGATCCAGCGGCAGTTCACGCTCGATCTTCTTAAGCGTAGTCGCCACCAGGAAGAAGATCAGCAGCAGAAAGACGCAGTCGATCAACGGCGCCATCTGCACTTCTACCGGCTCTTCCTCTTCCACGCGAATGCGCATGTCAGGCCCTCCCCGCAGTCGGCTCCTCGGCTACCTTCTCAGCCGACATCTCGGCGATGACGTCGGTGACAACCTCCTCCATCTCCACGCCGAGGATGCCGATGCGGCCCTTCAGGTAGTGGTACAGCACCAGTGCAGGGATGGCGATAGCCAACCCGACTTCAGTGGTGACAAGCGCCTTGGAGATACTGTCGGCCAGGATCGAGGGATTGCCCATCGAGCCGGCCAGAGCCACCACGTCAAACGCCTCGATCATCCCCACCACCGTGCCGAACAACCCCAGCAGCGGCTCGATCGTGGCAACAACGGCGATCGGGTAGCACTTCTGGGACTGTCGGCGCAACTCGCGACTGGCGACGTCTCCCGCCGACATGCTCATGGCGCTGGCGCCGGCCGATCGATGCTGCAGGGCGGAGCGCAGAACATCGCCGAGCATCGACGAAT
>JAKORQ010000347.1 GCA_029777755.1 Planctomycetota bacterium | reverse complement strand
AGCGATCCTTGGGGAGTGCACTGGTGGCGGCGATGCTGATGGGGCCGGTGGCGGTCATGGTAACCCCGACCACGCTGCAGGCGCAGGCCGCTTCCGCGGATGAACAGAGGCGCCAGCAGGAGTTTAACGCATTGGCGGCCAGGGCGCGTGGCAGCAACGACGCCGACGCCAACGCGGCCGCCGCCGAGGCGGAGCGGCTGGTGACGAAGGAACCGTGGAACTATCGCCGTCCCGCCACGGTGGTTGTCGAGGCGCTGCTGCAGTCGAAGCGCTACGAGCCTGCCGAGAGCCTGGCGCGGGCCATCATCCTTGGCGCTCCCACCGACTGGTGGCTGGTCAACGACATGCAGAAAAAGCGCATCGAGGCCTACCTGGGTAGGGGGCGCAACGACGATGCACTGGCTGCCGCCAAGGGGCTGTACAACTTTGCCGATTTCCGGCAGATCAAGCAGGCCATCGACGAGGTGGCGCGAGTGCTGCAGATCGTCGATCCGCAGGATGGGGCGGCCAGGGCAAGACGCTTCCGCGAGCAGCAGCAGGCCTGGCTTACACATGCACCGCAAGAGAACGATCCCCTCTGGCCTCCGGTGCTTGCAGATGTAAAGGTTGATATGTCTGTCTTTCAGGAGTACCTGGAGCGCCCCGCGCACAGCAACATCTATGTGGCGGCGATGAATCGCGGGCTGGTTCTTCTGCTGGCGGACAAACCCGAGGAGGCGATGGCTGCATTCCGCGAGGCCAGTGGGCTGGCGGCCAACGAGCAGCGCAAGAACGAAGTGGCACACGCAATGGCAAGGGCGCTGCGTGCCCGTGATCAGTGCCTGGCGCCTGCCAATGAGCACCTGAAGTCGGAAGGTCTGCCGACGATCGGACTGTAGAGCCGGCGCGGCATACTGTGTTGTGCGGCTGTGGTACGGAGAACGGGAGCGCTTGAGGCAACTATTGCGCTCCCGCTTCTATGCGCTGCATTTTGTTCATGGTAGAAACCCGCGTATGTCTGGAGCGCTTCTGCGAGTTGTGGGGTTTGTATCGCTTTTCTCGGCCGGGCTGGTGGCTCAGGAGATTCCTCAGACTGAGCCGGTCACGGTGGTGGGGCGCGAGGCGTACAGCTACACAAATGTCGTCACTGGCGGAGTGGGGCAGGTCACTGGCATGGTATGGAGCGCCCGCCGGCCGGAGTGCCTGATCATCCGCGGCGAGTCAGGCGGGATCTGGAAGTTGGATCGCACGAGCAATGCCGCCTGGATATCGCTCACCGACAGCATACCGTTCAGGTGGGGCGAGCTGACCTACGTCGAGAGCGTGGCGGTTCATCCTGACAATCCTGATGTCATCTACATCGCCAGCGGCATGCGCTCTGCGCGCGAGCATGATCTGCTCAAGACCGAAGATGGCGGCAAGACATGGCGGCGGCTGAATGTGACAAACGCGGCCGGCCGGCCGGTGAGAAGCGACAGCGATGGTGAATATCGCGAAGCGGGAGAACGGCTGGCAATCGACATCAATGCTCCCGAGATCCTCTTCTTTGCGACGCGCAACGATGGGCTGCTCACGAGCCGGGATGGCGGCGAGACGTGGGAGGTGGTCGAGTCTTTCCCCACGAAGGGGAGATCCTGGGCAGGCCTGATGTTCGTGGCCGGCGATTTCACAACGGGCCAGAGCGGCAAGCCAACCCAGAGGTGGTACGTGGGGGTCTGCCCGGACAGGCGGGCACAGATCTCCGGCGGTCTTTACGTGACTGAGGATGCCGGGGAGAGCTGGATGCGCGTGACGGAAGGCCCGGGGCTTGATGCCAATACCATTCCGCTGCGTGGGAGAGTCGCGCCTGACGGCACACTCTATCTCACCACCTATAACGACCGTGTCTGGCGAATGCGCGGCGGAGTATGGCACGATATTACGCCGCAGGACCGCAAAGGCCGGCCCTTCTGCGGGGTGAACTTTGATCCGCGCAATCCTGCCCGGGTTGTGGTGGCCGAACTGCTGAGGCAGGGCGGGACATCGTTTTACTACTCGGAGAATGGCGGCGAGAGCTGGCGAAGATACAGCCACGATCCCCAGCGACAGGGTAACAGCGTGCGGTTCGCTGACTATCCCGCATGGCTGCGCGCTGATGGTTCAATTGAGTGGGGCGCGAACACCGCGGATATCGCGTTTGACCCGGTCGAGCCATCGCGCGTCTGGCATATGTCTTCTTCGGGGGTATGCTCGATCGACGGCGTTGGCGAGGCGCGTGTGACGGTGTCCCTGGTTGGCGCCGGGAGAGAGCAGACTAACAGCATTGAGCTGATATCCCCCAACGAAGGCGCGCCGCTGATCAGTGGCGTGTATGGATTCGGCGGTTTTCGGCATGGGACTCCTGAGGATGCGCCCACCAGTCGCCTGCGGCGGCAGGAGCGCGATGGCAGTTGGAATCGCGAACCGGGGCTGCGAGGATATCAGGCCGTGCTGGACATGGACATCCACCCGGATAATCCCGACAGGGTGGTATTGTGCGGTGGTTGGCCGTGGAACCAGACCGGGGAAGCTGGTTATTCACTGGACAATGGCAGACTGTTCCGGGCATTTGTGTCGCGGCCGTTTGATGGGGCGCAGTTTGGAAGAATCGCCCTTGGCGTTGACCCGATAAACGTCGTCTGGGCCCCGGCCGGCAATGCAACTACGTCCGTGTACTACACCGTTGATAACGGGCAGTCGTGGTTTCCTTCGGATGGCGCGCCGCTGGGGATGATCTCAACGCAGTCGGCGATGTCGTTCTATCGTTGCCTGGCGGCCGACCGAGTGCGGCCGGGCGTGTTCTACCTGTACGATCGACGCGACGGGCGCTTTTACCGAACCGAGGATGGAGGCAGACGGTTCCACGAGGTGAGCACGCTTCCGAGGCAGGCCGGCGTGCATGGCGACTGGCATCGTCTGGAGAGTGTGCCGGGGCGCGGTGGCGAGCTGTGGCTGGCGCTGCGGGAGCATGGGCTGTTTCGATCAAGCGATGGCGGAAGCTCATGGGTGAAACTCGCTGGAATCACCTGGGCGGAGAACATCGCGATCGGCAAGGCGAAGACCGCGGAAGATTACCCTGCACTCTACTTCTTCGGGCAGATCGGCGGTGAACAGCCTACGGACAGTACAGTAGATTGCCGGCTGTATCGCTCGGATGACGCCGGTGAGAGCTGGGTGCAGATCAACGATGAAAGCGTGCAGGCGTTCCCGACGTTCGGCCCGGCGTTCGCCGGCGACATGCAGGAGCACGGTGTGGTGTACGTCGGGACGAGATCGCGTGGAATCTTTCGGGGCGCGCCGCAACAGTAGCCGATCAGCGATTGCCTCCGCGGCATTCTCGCGGGAGATAATTGCCGCTAAGATGAGGCCATGGAGATAAGTCAGCTCAGGGAGTTGCTCGCGGCGGTCCAGGGCGGGCGGTGTGATGTGGAGAAGGCGCTGGACCAGTTGCGCAAGCTGCCGTTTGAGTCGCTTAGGTATGCAACCCTGGATCATCACCGTGCACTTCGCTGTGGCAATCCTGAGGTGATCTTCTGTCAGGGCAAGACGGTCGAGCAGGTGGTGGGTATCGCCGTCAGGCTGTCGGCCACCGGGGCACGTGTGCTGGCCACCAGGGCCTCGCAGGAACAGATCGAGGCGCTGGAGAAGCAGTTCGCGGGGATCGTGATCAATCGCATGGCGCGGGCGGCCATCCTGAATGAGAAGCAGCCCGTCGGGGAGGCGAATGTCGATGATGGTGAGCCGTTCGTTGCGGTAGTGTCGGCGGGTACGGCCGACATGCCGGTGGCCGAGGAGGCGGCATTCACGCTGCGTTTTATGGATGTGCCTGTGGCGCGGGTAAGTGATGTGGGGGTGAGCGGTTTGCATCGCCTGCTGGCGCATGTCACGACACTGCAGAAGGCCTGCGCGGTGATCGTTGTGGCAGGGATGGAAGGAGCGCTTCCCAGCGTGGTTGGTGGGCTGGTTGCTTCGCCGGTGTTTGCCGTGCCTACCTCAGTGGGATATGGAGCCAGCTTCGGCGGACTGGCCGCCCTGCTGGGGATGCTCAACAGTTGCGCATCGGGAGTCTCGGTGGTGAACATCGACAACGGATTCGGGGCGGCGTTCTGTGCGGGCAAGGTGTATCAGCGGCTGGTTGAACATGTGAAGCGATGAGCAAGAGCAAACGAATCTCCGGCCTGCTGCGGGCCATGAAGCTGCCGCCGCTGCCGCCACGCCCGGTGAGTGGGCATAAGGGGCAGTTCGGCAAGGTGCTGATCGTGGGCGGCAGCGAGGGGATCGTGGGAGCGCCGGCGTTTGCGGCACTGGCCGCTCTGCGCACGGGATGTGGTCTGGCGTACCTGGCGTGCGATGCTCGAACTCTGCCGTTTGTGCTGACGGTGGCGCCGGAAGCGGTGGGAATTCCGGTTGGCAGTTCGCTTGCGCCGGTGACGAAGGCGATAGCGGAATGTGACGCTGTTGTAGTTGGCCCGGGGCTGGGGCAGACGAGTCTTTCCGCAAAGCTGCTGAAATCCGCCCTGAAGTCGAAGGCGCCGCTGGTGATCGATGCTGATGGCCTGAACCTCATCGCCGCCGGGAAAGTGAAGCTCCAGCGAGAGCCGCGCACCGCAGTGCTCACTCCGCACCCCGGGGAGATGTCCCGACTGGCGCGGCTGTTTGGCAATGGGCAGACACCCAGTGATTACGAAGGGCGGCTGGAGATCGCGGCGGCCGCCGCCCGGCACTTCAGCCAGGTCGTCTTGCTGAAGGGCGAGAAGACGGTCATCACTGACGGCATTCGCTACGCCATCAACAATACCGGCGACTCGACACTGTCGAAGGCTGGATCGGGAGACATTCTCTCCGGGGTGATCGGGACGCTGCTGGCGCAGAACGTAGATCCATTCGAGGCGGCGTGGCTGGGAGCGCATTACCATGGCCTGGCAGGGGAGGTCGCCGGGCAGACTTTCGGCATGCGCAGCGCGCTGGCGCGCGATGTCATCAACTCGCTTGCCCAGGCGCTCAACCCACAAACCCCGCAATTCAGAGGTTAGAGCAGCTCAACTTCAGCGGATCAGACTTAGTTCACCAGTTCGCCAAACAGCGTCATCTGGCGGGCAGCGGTGATCTTCACATTGACGATCTTGCCGATCAGCTTCGGGTCGGCGTTGAAGGCGACGATCTGGTCGCCCCGGGTGCGGCCGATCAACTGCTTCTGGTCGCTACTCTGTGCCTTGCGCTTCTCCCAGCCCAGTTCAACCTTGACGGCGTCCACCGCGGGAGGCGAAGCAAGCGAGCCTTCGCCCTCGACGATGATGTCCACCGTCTGCCCGACCATGGCTGCGTTGTTGGCGGCGCAGATCTCGCCCTGCACCGCCAGCAGTTCATTGTTCCTGCGGCGCTTCACCTCATCGGGGATGTCATCGGGATACTTCTGCGCTGCATGGGTACCCGGCCGGGGCGAGTACTTGAAGATAAAGCTGTTCTTGAAGCGGCAGTGCTTCGTCAGCTCGACCGTCATCTGGAACTCCTCCTCGGTTTCCGTCGGGAAGCCGACGATGAAGTCGGATGCCAGGGAGATATCGGGCATCATCTCGCGGGCGCGGTCAATCAGCTCAATATACTGCCCGGCGGTGTAGCCACGGTTCATCAGTCGCAGGACCCGGTCAGAGCCACTTTGTGCGGGAATGTGCAGGTAGCGGCAGATGCGCTGGCAGTCGCGCATCGCCTGCAGCGCCTCGACGGTGAAGTCGCGTGGGAAGCTGGTGACGAAGCGCAGACGCGGAAGCTGCGGCACGGCCTCGTGGATCTGGTAGAGCAGGTCGGCGAACGTGGTCGTTCGGCCATCGCCGTGCTGGTAGGCATAGTGATTGACCGTCTGGCCCAGCAGTGTGACCTCCAGGTATCCGCCATCGGCGAGGCGGCGCACTTCCTCGATGATGTTCTGCGGAGGGCGATGCACCTCAGCACCGCGGGTGAACGGCACGATGCAGTATGAGCAGAACTTGTTGCAGCCGCGCGTGATGCGCACGTATGCCTGCGTGCGGCCATCGGCAGGGGAGAAGCTGCGGGAAAGGTCAAGCGTCTCCAGGCCGTCCTCGGCTGCCTGCAGGGTGGTGGATCGGCGGGTGTTCTTGCCCGTCAGCGCCACCTGTCTCGCTGTGGTGTTGGTTGGGCTGGTGGCGTTGGAGTTGGAGAGGGCGGCGCTTTGCACCATGGCCGGCAGCTTATCCAACTCTCCCGGTCCACAGAGGATGTCCAGGTGCGGGTAGCGGCGGAAGATATCGGTTCCCTCGCGCTCGGCCATGCACCCGATTACGCCAATGACCATATGAGGCGCGCTTGCCTTGATCTCGCGAAGTTCACCCAGGCGCGACCAGACCTTCTGCTCGACATGCTCGCGCACGGAGCAGGTGTTGTAGATCACCACGTCGGCTCCGTCGCGCGTACTGACCTGCTCGTAACCCATGGCGCGAAGCTGGTTGAGCACCAGCTCGCTGTCGAGCACGTTCATCTGGCAGCCGAATGTCTCGAGATAAAGGCGTCTTTTCATCAGGCGTCTACTGGCTCCAAAAAAGCAGTGATT
>JAKORQ010000346.1 GCA_029777755.1 Planctomycetota bacterium | reverse complement strand
CACGGTGCCCACGTTGTTCTTGATATAGATGGCCCGCTTGTCCGAGTCCCATACGTCAGGCACACCATCAAGATTGGGAAGGGAAATGTGGCCGCCGATAAGCACCACGTTTCGCCCGCCGATGATATGCAGGGCCCGGGTATAAGGCTGGTCAGCAGGGAGCCTTATGATGTAGTCGCGGTCATCCATGAGCGTGGAGAGCTTCTGATCTGGCCCCAGCTCCACGATCACCGGGTTATCCAACCCCGGCGGCGCCCACCGCAACAGCCCGGCCAACACCTCCCCTCCAGCCAGCGAACCCATGATCACCGCCGCTACGCCCACAGCGCATACTCTGTCGCCCACAGCACCACCTCCAGCCACCGTCAATGATGACCTCACATATAAACCCGCCGCTCAAGCCAAAGCAACACTATTCGCACCCTTCTATCCCAATCCACGAATCGGAACGGCGCAGTTTCTTGAGATTGGCCACGATGGCCTGCTGATTGTTGCGTGTTGATTGACCTTTGGGATCGATCAGTACGGAATCCTTTTCTGCTTGTTGCCTTCTACCTTCCGCTTTCCTTCCGACGTCTCCGCCCTGCCGACTTGCGCGCGGGCCCATGCTTTTCGCGCTGTGCGATTTTCTCTGCCGCCTCTGCTATCACCTTGCGCAATAGCGCGCCACTCGCCCCACCTCGCGCCGGCATGTGCGACTTCCACACATCCGGCTTCTCCTGCGCAAGTATGTCGGCGAAATCCCCGAAACTCTTTACCGAGTCGGGCGCCACCTCCGTCACATCTATCTCTCCTGCCCAGTCATCGCGATGCTTGATCAGCAGCCAGCTCCTGTCGCGCCCCGTGCGCACCAGTACCCACGAGCCCTTCAGTTTCGTACCATCCAGGCGAAACTTCAGTTCCCCCTTCTCCAGCGCTTTATCTACATTGCCATTCTCCGGCTCCCACGTCCCCTTGTCCCAGAGCATGACGATCCCCGCGCCGTATCCCTCCGGAATCACCCCCTCGAAATCGGCGTAGTCGAGAGGATGATCCTCCACATGCATGGCCAGCCGCTTGTCATCCGGGTTCAGCGATGGCCCCTTCGGCACCGCCCACGACAGCAGCACACCCGCGTGCTCCAGGCGAAAGTCATAGTGCAGTTGAGTGGCGAGATGCTTCTGCACGCAGAAGATCGGCTTCTTCCTGCGCGATGATCGCCTGTGGGTGGCGTCGGCCGGCTCGGGACTGGTGGCAAAATCGCGCTTGGCACGATATTTCTCAAGCCGCTTCTCCGCCTCTCCCCTGGTGGTTCTTCTGGGCATACCTGAGCATAGGCTATCGGCCGATCGCCATCATCTGCCCATCCGCTTCCACGATCGCGATCTGGCCCGGCTGAAGTCGCAGCGTGTGGCAGCCGGTAAAGCTCCCGAACGCCGGCAGCGTTATGCAGTCGTCGGTTACATGGAAGCACGGAAGACGCACCATCTGCATGCCAACATCGCGCAACGTGATGGCCGGGTGAATATGCCCCACAATCCCCGCCCGGCCAGCAAGCTCTTCCGACCGATGCCCCAGCCATAGCGCATCCCGCTGCACCGGTCCATCTACCACCTCGATGGGAAACTCTCCCGGCGGATCGGCGGCCCGCAGATCATGATTGCCGCGGATGAGCGTGATCTTCACGGCGCGATGCGTCTGGCACCACGCCCTGATGGCATCGAGCACAACCGGCGATCTCCCGCTGGCCGCATGCAGGAAATCCCCCAGCACGATCAGCTCCCTCGCCTTTGTCTTCTGTAGCAGAGAAGATAAACGCTCCAGGTCGGCATTCACTGTCTCCGGGACACCCACCCCGGCCGCGCGGAAGGCGGCCGCCTTGCCAAAATGCGGATCCGCGATGAGCAGCGCCTTCGCGCCGGGCCAGTACAGCCCCCTTCCCGGCAGCGCCTCCAGCTCGACACTGTGAAACGTGAACACGTGACCCATCACAGCAATGCTATGGCGTGCCCCCATCAGACGCGACTGAACGCGACCCTGCCAAAAACGCAACGAGCCGCTGCAACCAGCGGCTCGCGCGTTTCTCCTTTGTCTGGATGAAGATGCGGTTTACATCTTGCGGATCATCTCATCGGCAAACTCGCTGCACTTCACCTCGCGGGCGCCCTCCATCAGGCGGGCGAAGTCGTAGGTGACGGTCTTGGCGCTGATCGTCGCCTCCAGCGTGTTGGTGATGAGGTCGGCCGCCTCTTGCCATCCCATGTACTCGAGCATCATCACGCCCGAGAGGATGACGCTGCCCGGGTTCACCTTATCCAGGCTGGCATACTTGGGAGCCGTGCCGTGCGTCGCCTCAAAGACGGCGTGGCCGGTCTGGTAGTTGATGTTGCCGCCGGGTGCGATGCCGATGCCGCCCACCTGCGCCGCCAGGGCGTCGGAGAGATAGTCGCCGTTGAGGTTGAGCGTGGCGATCACGTCAAACTCATCCGGCCGCGTCAGCACCTGCTGAAGGGCGATGTCGGCGATGGCATCCTTGATGACGATATCCTGCTTCACCGTCAGGCCCAGGTGCTCGATTCTCGTGCCGGCCTTGATCAGGCACCACGGCCCCTTGTCGATCACCGTCGCGCCGTACTTCTCCTGCGCGAGCTTGTAGCCATAGTCCCGGAACGCGCCCTCGGTGAACTTCATGATGTTGCCCTTGTGCACCATCGTCACCGACTTGCGGCCAAAGCGCACGGCATAGTCGATCGCCGCACCAATCAGGCGATTGGAGCCATCGGCGCTCACCGGCTTGATGCCGATGCCCGAGCTCTCGGGGAAGCGGATCTTCGCAAAGCTCTTGGGGAACTCATTCTTGAGGAACTCCAGCACCTTCCTGGCTTCCTCGCTGCCTGCGGCCCACTCCACGCCCGCGTAGATGTCCTCGGTGTTCTCGCGGAAGATCACCATGTCCACCGCCTCGGGGCGCTTCACCGGCGAAGGCACGCCGCGGAAATAGCGCACCGGGCGAAGGCAGACGTACAGGTCCAGCAACTGCCGCAGGGCGACGTTCAGCGAGCGGATGCCGCCGCCCACGGGAGTGGTCAGCGGGCCCTTGATGCCGACGAGGAACGTCTTGAACGCGTTGACCGTGTCATCAGGCAGCCAGGTGTTGAGCTTGTCGAAGCTCTTTTGCCCTGCCAGCACTTCCATCCAGGCGATTTTGCGCCGCCCGTTGTATGCCTTGGCCACCGCCGCGTCAAACACGCGAACGCTGGCCCGCCAGATATCCGGGCCGGTGCCGTCACCCTCGATGAACGGGATGATGGGGCAATCGGGAACGATCAGTTTCCCATCGCTGATGGTGATGGGCTTGCCGTCTGCGGGAACGCTGCACGTAGTGAATTCTGCCATTGCCGGAAATTCCTCTTGGTTAAGGGAGCCGCGAAACTAGCCATAGCCGCAGGCACTGTCAATCCAAACCTGTTTGACGTATGCCAAATGGTAGCCACCCCGGTCAGTTCATCT
>JAKORQ010000034.1 GCA_029777755.1 Planctomycetota bacterium | reverse complement strand
GTCCGCGGCCGCGATGCCGCAAAGCAGCATAGCGAGGATGAGCATGACCCGGGGCGCATGTCGCATGGCAGTGGATGATACAAGGCTCAATTCTCAGGAGGGAGGAAAACTTTGCGCGTGCAATGTCACTCCGGCGGGTAGGTGATCTTCCTTCCACGAACGCGGGCAAACGGCGTCATCTCGTGCGGCCGGGCGGAGCTTGTGCTCATGATGTCCATCACCTGCCAGCCGCGCACCAGGATGGCGTCGCCGATCAGTGAACGATGGCAGCGCCAGGGCACCGCCTCAGCGCACATGATGGCGGCCGGCCGCTCGCTGGCGATGGCGATCAGCTCATCCAGCCCGGCGGAGAACTCCGGCGTCTGCATGTAATCGGCGAAACCGCGAAAGCTGGCATTGCGCCAGCCGGTGTTGGGGGAATCGGCATGAGTCTTGCGCAGGCCGCCCAGGGCCTTGAGATGAAAGTACTCGATCCCCGCCTTCTTTAGCGCACTCGGCAGTGTCTCGGCATTGAACTGGGGCACGCGGCGAGATCGCGGCACGGTTCGGACATCAACGATGGCCGCCACCCCATGCCCGCGCAACATGCCCACCAGCTCATCGAGCGTATGAGTGGAATGGCCCACGGTGAAGATCAGGCCAGCAGGCTCTTTTCGCTTCCTCCCCACGGGAAATCATAGGACCCGCGCCTCGAGCGGCTCGTTGAACCGCTGTTAAACAACCACCGATAGACTCGGATTCACACAGGTTCTCAACTATGGGTCAAAGGCTGCCAGGAGGTGGCGGACTGCCGCACTTCGCGATCCACTTTCGTTCAGACCAGAGGAGGCGATGGCATGGCGGCTTTCTGACTTGTGAGCGACAACAACACTGCTGTCCTCGGGCAGTTGAGCCCTTCGAGCCTTTGCCAGGGCGCGCAGCAATCGTACTGATGCGTCGAAGAGGCTGAACCAGTTCACCAATGCGATATGCCTTGCCCTGAGGCGCAGAATCTCCTCCCAGGCACCCGGCGTGAGTAGGCGGCATATGCCATGCTCGAGCGACACGACTTCTGCATCGCGCCATCGTGCGACGGTATCGCTGATGGCCCGCGAGGTATAGCCCGTCCATTGCTGCAGCGGCTTGAGGGCCGCGCCGTGTGGGTTCGCCAGCAGATACAGAAGGAGCAGATGCCGAGCATCTCTACCCAGCAGGTCCCGTGCCCTGAGCAGACTGGTGGCAGGGCCTTGCACTGGTGTACCGATGCGGCGGAAGTCTGGTCGAGCATTGCGCGCCAGGCCCCTGAAGCTCTCAGCGAATCTGGCCAGCTCTTGTGGCGAGTCCAGGCCGTAGCATGGCTCGGAAACTTCGCCAGGGTTCTTGGCCGGCCGTAATGCGCCAGGTTCCTTCTGCTCAAGCGCGAGCCAGATATGCGTTCTTGGTTCGGATGGACGCAGGCGCGTCTTGAGCCGCTGGTGGATTGTGTAGTGCCTGTATGCGCCAAGCCATAGAACAGCCGATTCCGCCAGGCGTGGTTCTGTGGGCAGGAATTCGAGCGACACCCATACCAGTGCCTCAGGGTCAATAACCTCGGCGAACTGGCCTTCGTGAGCACCACAAAACGGCGCTCCGAATTGGCTCCATTGCGCGTAGATCACGTCGAGCAATCGCGATCGGAATGCGTGCTCAAATGTAGGTCCCGAGTTCACCATGCCCGAGTTCCTCAACGATAGCCTGAAGCTGGGGCTTCCTGGGTTCAATGTCCGGCAAAGCAAGCACCCAGCTCAGGGCAGTGTCCAGTTCATCGAAGGTTGGCTCCAGTGCCTTCAGGTCGTCCAGGTGGACCCGCTGTCTTTGGCCCAGGTCGTCGGCGGCCGCGTAAAGCTTCAGGGGGATCAGATCGTCCCGGCTGAGCAGCTTTAGCGTCAGGTGGGACCCCACTTCGATCGTCCGCAGCCGTTGTTCGTATCCCGGGGGCAGTCCCCACCTGGCGATCTGGCTGGGGCCAAGGTTGACCCAGTGGTCCTTCATGCCCGCCAGCCCCGGATGGTTCTCCGCAACTTTCGCGATACAGCGGCAAACCTGCTCCGGGAACTCTGCTAAAGGAACCACCTGCATTGAGATGGGGTTCCAACAGCCCAGTACATCGACATCGCGTGTGGTTCGGATAACCAGACCCTGCAATAAGAGTGCGGTTCCTCCGCAGACAACCCATTCAACAGGCTCGCATCCTTCAAAGGCGAGCCAGTCATTGAGCTCCTTGAGTAGTGCCAGGGTTTGGTCGTGCCGCAAACGCATAGCTACTTCAGGATTCTATCGCGTTGCGAAGTTTATATTCCACAATTAGAAGTTAATCTTTAAGATACTAGAAAATAATCTTCTTGGCGGTGGCGGGCGATGTTTGCGAAGAGTGTAGGCGGGTGAACGGGCGCGGAATCCTCCCCTGTGAACACGGCCTCATTTCCCGGCAGCGCGATCACAGCGCCGCCAGGCGTTGTTGCTTGTCCAGTTCGGCCAGGGCGTCCAGCAGGTCGTCCATGTCGCCGGAGATGATTTTCTCCAGGTTGAAGTTTTTCTCGCCGCCGCCTTCGCCACCCAGGCGGTGGTCGGTGCAGCGGTTCTGCGGGAAGTTGTAGGTGCGGATGCGCTGCGAGCGGTCGCCGGAGCCCATCATGCTGCGGCGGGCGCTGGTCTGGGCGTCGTGCTGCTTACGGCGTTCCATCTCATAGAGGGTCGAGCGCAGCAGCGACCAGGCGCGTTCCTTGTTCTGCCCCTGGCTTTTCATTTCCGTGATCTTGAAGGTAAGCCCGGTGGGCTTGTGGCGGATGAACCAGCCGGTCTCGACCTTGTTGACGTTCTGGCCACCCGGGCCGCCGCCGCGGCAGCCGAATTCCTCGATGTCCTTGGGGTCGATATGGATCTGCACATCCGGCAGCTCGGGCAGTATGGCGACCGTGGCGGCCGAGGTGTGGATTCGTCCCTGTGCCTCGGTCTCCGGCACGCGCTGCACGCGATGGCCGCCCGATTCATACTGCAGCCGGCGATACGCGCCCTGTCCTTTTATATTGACGATGACTTCCTTGAACCCGCCACGCTCGGAAGTGGAGAAATCAGAGACCTCGAAGCGCCAGCCATTGGCCTCGCAATAGTGGCGATACATCTCGAACAGGTCGCGGGCGAAGAGGGCGGCCTCCTCGCCGCCGGTGCCGGCACGCAGCTCAAGGAAGAAGCTGTCGACGGCATTGTCCTCGGCCGCCAGGAACTGCTCCTTGAGATGCTCGGCCAGCTCGTTGGTCTTGCTGATCGCGTCGGGCAGTTCGGCCTCGGCCAGCTCGGCCATCTCCTTGTCCGAGCCAGACTGGAGGTTTACCAGCTCCTCGACGTTGGCGAGAGCCTTGCGGTACTGCTCGTACGCCTCCACGACCGACTCAAGCGAGCCGGCCTCGCGGGAGATGGCGACCACCTGCTGCGAGTTGGCAAGCACGGCCGGGTCATTGAGCTGCTTCTGCAACTCGGCGAAGCGCTCTGCCATCTGCTGAAGCCTGGCAAGGAGCGCCGGCGGCAATTTGTTACTGATGATCTCTGTCATTAGAAGGTCGCCAAGTATACCGGCTGCCCGCCCGCAGCGCAAGCAGGCGCGACAGCGGAATCGTCCCGGGCGTGCAAGAAGTGGCGCCGCTGCAAGGGGGATAACTGCGGACGCAGCGCGGGGGAAGCAAAGGCATTACACGATTGACCGGCGAACTATTTCTTGCGTGAGGTGCACGACGCTACTATATTACACCTATGCATCGGCCCGTAATGGGCCGCCGCGTTTCCAACAGGAGGCCATGTCGTGATACGCATGACAAGATCTCTGTGTGTCTTGGCGACAGTAACTGCTTTTTCCACTTCATCGTTTGGTTCGCTTCTTGTCCACTACACCTTTGATGAGCCGTCCGGCCCGGCGATTAACCATGGCACGCTCGGGGCCAGCGCCGATGGCAGCTTCAATGGCGCGGCCACCCGCAGCAGCAATACTCCCAACGGCCAGGGCTATTCGCTCAACACCAATGGCGGCGCGCCCGGCGACTATGTGACGGCCGGCACTCCCCCGGAAGTTGCTGCGATCGGGAATCAGTTCACGCTCGTTGCCTGGATCAACCTTCAGGCAGATCCCTCCGACGGCGATGGCATCATCTCCATCGGTTCCCACGGCAGCGGCTTTAGCTGGCAGATAGAGAAGGCATCCACCGGGAATATCTCGGCGAAGGAATTCCGCATGGATATTCACGCCAACTACGGTGGCAGCTTATACTCCAATGACATCACCGTCGGCGATATCGACAAGTGGCTGTTCGTTGCCGTCACCTACAAGTGGAACCCCTGGCCGACCAGCCGGCTGGATGTCGTTCATTACCTGGGCGACCTGGATACTCCCGTGGCCGAGTGGGGCACCGGGACTCACAGCTCGCTAGGTGGCGTGAGGAGCAGTAACACCGATCTGCGAGTGGGTGCCACAACTCGGCAGACCTACTGGGACGGCCCCGATGCCTTCATCGACGATGTCCGCATTTACAACGAGGCCCTTACCCTGGAGCAGATTGAGGCGATCCGCCTGAGTGTCGTCCCCGAACCGACGAGCATGGCGTTGGCGGGCATCAGTTGCGCGCTGCTGGTCAGGCGCCGTCGATGATTGCGGGCGCCGGCGACGGTGGACGGAACCTGGCCGACGGTGACATCGCCTTGCGCATCAGCTCATTCGTGGTGATGGCCGGTCTCGAGCCGGGGATTTTAATGGCATTTGCCCAGGAGACTGCGCCGGCCTGATGCTGCGCTGCGCATTCGCTGCTGACGTGGAGCAACTGGCGCACTTTCGCGGACGAACTTCAGGAGGTGATCGATGGCACGCAAGATCAAGAACGCATTCACGCTGGTGGAACTATTAGTCGTCATCGGGATCATTGCATTGCTGATAGCGATTCTGCTGCCGTCGCTGGCGCAGGCTCGGGAGGCCGCCCGGAGCATCGCCTGCCTCTCCAACCTGCGCCAGATAGGCGTGGCAATCATCTCCTATGCCAACGACAACCGCGGCGGACCGCCGATAGGCCACTGGAATTGGGGATCGTCCACCGCCACCTGGATGACGCTGATCAACCCCTACCTTGGCGGCATCGGCGATACTGGCGCAACGATCCAATCGCGCACCAGGGTCTACCTGTGTCCCTCGGCGACAGTGCCGGCGGGGATCCAGCACTACTCTTCCAACCCCGTGCTGATGGGTCGCGAGAATGAGTCGAAGCCGTTTGACGCCACGCCTGGGTACTACCCGTACCTGAAGATGAACCAGATTCGTCCGGCCTCGCGCATCATGATGGTCATGGATGGCGTGCAACTGGTCATTGCGAACCATCCATCCTACGGCAACAGCGAGGCGGTCGCCTTCATGATGAACGCCAACATGGTGTTCACCGCGCCCTGGAACATGGATGGCATCAGCGCCACCAGCCGCGCACAGAAGATTGCGCTTGGCCCCAACCGCGAGGGTACCACGTGGGGCCCGATCGGCGACATACGCTGGCGCCACCAGCGCGACAGGGCGATCAACGTGGTCTTCGCCGACGGCCATGCGGAAACCTGCCCGCACGGAACGCTGATCAACGACAACATGTTCCCGGACGACTGGAAACCAAAGCCTCGAGGAAACTAGAGGGGTTCTTGAATGTCGATCTGCGATTTCTGATTGGATTTGCGAAGGAAATCCTGCCCGAATCTGGTGTCAAAACAGGTCAGGTGCCAGCTATGTCTTGAACAAAAGCGCCACCTGTGCCCTGACTGATCCACAGAGTCAACCACGATCAAAAATCCATCCACCTGTCCCATCTTTGGGTTCGCATCTCTTTCTCCGTCCCATATTCCTGGTCGCTGCCCGCATGATTTTGACCAGTTCCACTCAAAGTGGAGCGGGCGGTCTCCGCCCCGCGGGAGGTGAGGTGATCCTCGACGAACGCGCATAATCAGAGTCAGGGAAACCGAGAGACGCAGCGTTGACCTCTCGGTGCCGGTCAATGCAAATGCAACTCGGGCTAGACCTCCACCGACGCGAAGCCCGCGGCCTGCATGACAAGCCGTTCCACTTCAGGTTGAGCTGCTCTAGCATACTTGGCAAGGAGCTTGTCATGTCGCGTGTGCTGGTGCTGGTGGCGTTTGTGTTCTCGTTTGCGGTTGGCCTGTTGGCGCAGGAGCGGCCGGGGTACCTGTCGCAGTTCTCACCCCGGGATAGGACATTGATTGTCCTGTTCGATCCACTTCCGCACCTGGAGGCGATCCTCCAGGACCAGGATCTGCGCAAGGCGATGAGTCTGCAATCCGACCCGGGCGAGATGCTCGCCAGCATCCTCAACTACGCCCAGTTCATTCCACGGGAGATCGCGATCGGCTTTCCCAACGAGAGCCAGAAGTCGCTGGATTCATCCATGCGTGCCTTCATATATGCCATCCACACGCGCGGCGCTTACGAGGCTGGCGAGGAGCCCGGGGAGTACCTGGCCGGGCTGACCCAGGCATTAACGCAGTGGCAGGTGCCGGAGGTGGTGGTCTACCTGCGCATGCGGGACGCCGGCACCGCCAAGATGATCCGCCAGATGCTGCGCGGCAATCTCGGGCCGCGCATCGTCGAGGGGCTGGAAGTCGTGAACGAGGGGCGTGAGGGGTTCCGTGCCAGTCTGCGTCTTGGCTCGCTGCTGAAACAGCAACAGCTTCACCTGATGCTCATGGAGTTCGGCGCGGAGGAGTCGAGCAAGGAGATGTGGGATCACCTCTCGAAGCTCCAGGTGCATCTGTACGTGCAGCAGGTGGGTGATGGGTTGCGATTTGCACTGGGCGGATCGCCGCCGGCCGCCCCGGAAGGGCTGGAACTCCAGGAGCTTTGCGAAGGGTTCGACGGATCAGGCGGCACCATCATGGCGGCCATCTGGGACATCTCCGAACTGAAGGGCAGCGCGCCAAAGTGGCTGGAACCGTGGATCAGGTCGAAAGGAACCGAGATCGGCGATGCCGTGCGCGAGCTGGACGACAGGGGACTTGAGGACTCGATCGCGAGCAGCGTGCGCGAGATCCAGGTTGCCGGGGATACCGGCGCGATGCGACTCTGGCGTGACGATGCCCTGCGGGCCGACATCCGCGAATGGGGTGTGAAGGCGTGCGATCCGCTGGGCGATTCGAGTATCGTTCGGCCGATCCCTCAGGATAGTTCATTCTGGCACGTCACTTCGCGCGACAGCCTCGGTGACCTTATCGCCACCAGGGTGGGGCAGGCGGAGGATCGGCTTGAAGGCAAAATCTGGCAGGCCGATCTGAAGGATGGCGCGGAGCAGATGGACGCGCTCGAGACGATGGCCGCCTTCGGGTACGAGCAGATGCAGCCGGTGCGTGAGCTGCTCGTGCGCGAGGCGCCGAACGTCTTCCTTCCGGGGGCGGGATGTGTATTTCAGCCTGCCGGCGAGATCGAGCTGATGGAGATCAGCGCCGAGGCGGATGGGACGGAATACCGCTGGGCAATCCAGCAGTGGCCGGTGCTGCGCGGCGCCTTGATCGGTCGGCCGACTTCGCGCGACGATGCGGAGCGCTTTGTCGACAGCGTGTACCGGACTCTGGCAGAGGTGATAGCGGAGGCGACCGACTGCGAGCCCCCAGCGGACGCGCCGCTGACGCGCAGCATCCAGTTGCGCGAAGGCGTGGAGGGGCGGGCGCTGGAGCTGTGGATACCGCACAACCAGCAGGGCAAGCCGCGCATCACGGTTGATTTCGCCGGGGATTTCCAGCCGCACTATTTCATGCTGGATGACGTGATGGTCATTTCCAGCTCGCTGGAGCTTAGCCGGCAGATGCTGGATGCGTGGGATGGCAAGGGTCGCCAGTTGCCGCCGGTAGCACAGCATCCGCTGATAGCGGCCGGTGAAATGAAGATGAACATGCTCGCCCGCATACTTGACTCGACATATCACCTGATCGAGCGCGGCGAGCTGCATGCCGATGGTCAGCAGGTGCTGCCCCCTCCCGCAGTCGAGCGGGGACAGTCCAATGCGATGGTCGGTCTGCTGGAAGATGCGAAGTGGAAGGTTGAGCAGCGCGCGGAGCAAGAGCGACACACCAGTTTCGAACTCAACATATCACGCAGATAGGACAGATGGGAATGCTGGAAATGGCAGGCGGCGAGTCACCCGCCTGCCAAACTATCCAGTGTAACCTGACGTACTTATTCAATGGGCCGATTCAGCACCTGGCTGATTTTTCGCTGGAATTCGGGAGCCTGCGCGTTATCGCGGCTGCTGCAGTTTGTCGGCACTCAGTTTGTTGGTATAGAATCGCCGAGGCCAACGATCGCGCGGTTCAGGGGAATGCCCGACGCTTGCCCCGCGTGTCCCGGACGCCTCGACGTGAGGGGGCCGGCAGTTAAAAGAGTCGGTCTATCGGAGAATGGACATGTTTGAACGATTCACGGATCGAGCTCGAAAGGTCATGGCGCTGGCCAATCAGGAGGCTCAGCGGTTTAACCATGAGTACATTGGAACCGAGCACATTCTGCTGGGGCTGGTAAAGGAAGGGTCGGGCGTCGGCGCGAATGTCCTCAAGAACCTCGACGTTGACCTGAGGAAGGTCCGCCTGGAGGTGGAGAAGCTTGTAAAGAGCGGGCCGGACATGGTGACGATGGGTCGCCTGCCGCAGACTCCGCGCGCCAAGAAGGTCATCGAGTACGCCATCGAGGAGGCGCGCAATCTCAACCACAACTACGTGGGGACTGAACACCTGCTGCTGGGCCTGCTGCGCGAGCAGGATGGCGTGGCGGCGCAAGTGCTGATGAACCTCGGGCTCAAGCTCGAGGAGGTGCGCGAAGAGGTGCTCAATCTCCTGGGCGCAGGCGTGGAGAGCGAGGAGTCCTCGCCGGCCGGCCCGACTGGCGTGGGCGAGAAGTCGTCGGCCGCCAAGGGCAAGAGCAAGACGCCCGCGCTTGATTCGTTTGGCCGGGACCTCACCGAGCTGGCCCGCAACGGCGAGCTGGACCCGGTGATCGGCCGGCGCAATGAGATCGAGCGCGTCATCCAGATCCTGTGCCGCCGCCAGAAGAACAACCCGGTGCTGCTGGGCGAGGCTGGCGTTGGCAAGACTGCCATCGTCGAGGGCCTGGCCCAGATGATCATCTCCAACAGCGTGCCCGAGCTGCTGCATGAGCGCAGGATCGTGGTGCTTGATTTGGCGATGATGGTCGCGGGTACCAAGTATCGCGGCCAATTCGAGGAGCGCATCAAGGCCGTCATGAACGAGGTTCGACGTGCCAAGAACGTCATCCTCTTCATCGATGAGCTGCACACTCTGGTTGGCGCGGGCGGCGCGGAAGGCGCGATCGACGCCTCCAACGTGCTCAAGCCGGCGCTGTCGCGCGGCGAGATACAGTGCATCGGCGCCACCACCTTTGACGAGTATCGCAAGTACATCGAGAAGGATGCGGCACTGGCCCGGCGATTCCAGCCGATCCATGTCGAGCCGCCGAGCAAGGAAGACGCCATCGAGATCCTCAAGGGTCTGCGCGATCGCTATGAGGCGCATCACCGTGTGCAGATCCTCGATGAGGCGCTCAAGGCGGCCGTGGAGCTGTCGGATCGCTATATCTCCGGGCGTTGCCTGCCGGACAAGGCGATCGACGTGCTGGACGAGGCGGGCGCCCGCATTCGCCTGCGGTCGATGACCAAGCCGCCGAATCTCGCGGACATCGAGGAGCAGATCGAGCGCCTGTGCATCCAGAAGGATGAGGCGGTGAAGAACGCCGAGTACGAGGAGGCGGCCCGACTGCGCGACCAGGCCGAGCAGCTCCGCAAGAAGAAAGAGGAGATGCAGCGGCAGTGGAAGGAACGCGCCAAGGAAGTTGACGGCGTGGTGGATGAGGAAGTCATCGCCGAGGTCGTCAGCAAGATGACCGGCGTTCCTCTCACCCGGCTGGAGAAGGAAGAGGCGACTCGCCTGCTCGAGCTGGAGAACGAGCTGCACAAGCGCGTGGTCTCCCAGGACGAGGCCATCAAGGCCATCAGCAAGACGATCCGCCGGGCCCGCTCGGGCCTGAAGGATCCGCAGCGGCCGATGGGTTCGTTCCTGTTCCTGGGTCCCTCCGGCGTGGGTAAGACGCTGCTGTCCAAGGCACTCGCCGAGTTCATGTTCGGCGATGAGGATGCCCTCATCCAGATCGACATGAGCGAGTACATGGAGAAGCACAACGTCAGCCGCCTGATCGGCGCGCCTCCCGGGTACGTCGGGTATGAAGAGGGCGGCCAGCTCACCGAGCGCATCCGTCGCCGTCCGTACTCGGTCGTGCTGCTGGATGAGGTCGAGAAGGCTCACCCGGACGTGTTCAACATGCTGTTGCAGATCATGGAGGAAGGTCGCCTGACCGACTCCTTCGGGCGGCATGTCGATTTCCGCAATGTGGTGCTGATCATGACCAGCAACATCGGCGCGGAGATGATCAAGGGTGGCGTGCAGCCGTTCGGCCTGTCCGGCCGTGCACGTGGCGCCAGTCGCGAGGAACAGAGCTACGAGAAGATGAAGGACCTCCTGATGAAGGAGATCGAGCGGTACTTCCGCCCCGAGTTCATCGGCCGACTTGATGACGTGATCGTCTTCAAGCCGCTGAACCGGGCCAACCTCGAGCAGATTGTCGAGCTGGAGCTGCGGAAGGTCACCAGGCGCCTGGTCGAGCACGGCCTGACGATCGAGATCACGCCGGAGGCGAAGGAGTTCCTGATCGAGAAGGGAACCAACGCCGACTTCGGCGCCCGCCCGCTGCGTCGTGCCATCGAGCAGAACGTTGAGGACCCGCTCTCTGAGGAGATCCTCCGCGGGAACTTCAAGGGCAAGGACCTTGTCCGAATCTCCGTCAAGGAAGAGGAGGACAAGACCAAGCACCTGTTCTTCGAGGCGCTGAGTATCCCGAAGGAAAAGTCTCCCGAGGCCACACCAGCCCCCGCGTCAAGCTCTGACGCGACCTGATGTGACCTGCGGGATGCAGGAAAAGTGAAAAGCCCGGCGAACAACTCGCCGGGGTTTTTCTTGCGCCCCGTCGCGTTGTGTGTGACAAGTCCCATCTCACCAGCGACGCAAAGACGGAAGATGACGGATTAACCGCGCGAGGCACAGGGACACGGAGAAAGTAGGGTTTTCCCGGCTCTGCCTGCGGGCTTCTGCTTCACCGTGAAGCGACGAAGGACAGAGGCAACGAAGGTCTGAAGTCACTTCATTACTGTTTCGTCGCTTCGCTTCTTCGTGGTGAAAACGGATTGTCTGACAGGCGTCCATGAATCACAGGTCCTTTAGGATCTGTGAACATCCGCGCCCCATCTGTGGCTAACAAGAGAACCAATTCCACATCACTTGCTTTTCCCCGGGCTTTGTCGCGCGCATAATGATCCCGTTCGACGTCGCCGATTGATGGAGCGATCATCGGCGAGCCAGTCCCGACGATGGGTGTCGGGAGGAAGCTGCAATCATGGATGAGAGCACGTGTCATAAGTGTGGCGGCATGGTGTCCGTCGCGTCGCCAGCAGGTTTGTGCCCGGCGTGCCAGGCGCTGGCCGGACTGGTCAGCAACACGGCCGCCCGCGCGGCCAGGCGGCGCGATGACTGGCAGCCGCCCGATCCATCCCTCATTGCCAGCAGTTTCCCTGAGATAGACCAGGTGACGATGATCGGCCGGGGCGGCATGGGCGCTGTTTTCCGTGCCCGCCAGAAACACCTGGATCGCGTAATTGCGCTCAAGATCCTGCCGCCGCAGCTCATGGAGGATTCCACCTTTGCGGCACGCTTTGCCCGCGAGGCACAGGCGCTGGCGCGGCTGAACCATCCCAACATCGTCACCATCCACGACTTCGGCAAGCGGGAGGATCTGTACTTCTTCATCATGGAGTTTGTCGATGGCTTGACCCTGCGGCAGTTGCTCTCGCGCGGTCGGCTGGCGGCCGAGCAGGCCGTCGCCATCGTGTCGCAGATCTGTGAAGCCCTGCAATACGCCCACGAGCAGGGGATCGTCCATCGAGACATCAAGCCGGAGAACATCCTCATCAACCGTCGGGGACAGGTGAAGATCGCCGACTTCGGCCTGGCGAAGCTGATCGGCTGGGAGAGCGACAACGCCCCCATCGCGGCCACTACCAGCGTGGTCGGCACGCCGCTGTACATGGCGCCCGAGCAGATCGATTCACCCGGCAGCGTCGACCACCGGGCCGATCTCTATTCCCTTGGCGTGGTCATGTACGAACTGCTCACCGGCGAACTGCCCGGCGGCGATCTTGAGCCGCTGGTAAAGATCGACCAGCTCGACTCGCGCCTTGGTGAGCTGATCTCCCGTGCCCTCAATCCCGAGCCGCAGAAGCGGTTCCACACGGCCGTCGAGTTTCGCACGCAGTTGCAGACCGTCGCCGTTTCGCCGGGGGCGCTGGTCCTGCCGTCACCTCGGCCAACTCCCTCGGGCACGCCGGCAAACCCCAGCCCCATCAACCCACCTGCTGCCGCTTCCGACGCCGATATCTACCTCCTGCTGCATCGTGCCCAGGCATCACTGCGGCTCCCGGCCCGCTCGATCAAGTATGTAGGCATCTTCAACATCCTCTTCCTCGTCGCCACGACCATCCCGGCGCTGCTGTCGTTCATGGCGGCCGCCCCGGACAAGGTGATCGAAAAGCCACTGGCCCTGCACCTGTCGCTGCCATGGTGGGCGACGGGAGCGTTCGTCTACACGGCACTCAGTCTGCTCATGAATATCTTCATGGTGATTGGCGCGAGCCGCATGCGGCAGCTTCGCTCGTATCGGCTGGCACTGGCAAGCGCCATCCTCTGCCTGTTCGCGGCCCCGGGGAATGTGGTGGGAGCGATCTTCGGCGTGTGGGCGATCATCATCCTCTGCCGCCGGCGAACCCGCCGGGCGTTCAATCTGCAGGCCCAACAAATGGCGATGCCAACAGGGGAGGGATCGCTGCTGGATCATCTGCCCCTGTTGGCATCCCAGAATTAGCCGGTCAGTCGCCGGGCAGAGACGAACATGCCACGTCAGAGCCACGGAAACCGGAGGATGTACAAACCCTGTTCACTACAGCGACGCAACCAGGTATTCGTTGATGCCTCGATGCCGGTCGATGTGAATGCCACTCGGGCATACTTCTTCCGATTTGGCGTCCCGCGGCTTACAGGACAAGTCGCTCCACTTGATATTGGCAGCTCTATTTACCCTGGTTGCGATACTTGCTGGCCGTGGCGCCCCAGCGGGAGTAGTAAGCGGCGTGGCCGCTGCCGTGGGTCGCGCCGGGCATGAACACGATCTCCTTGGGCGCTGTGATCTGGTTGATCATGGCGTAGACATTGACCGGCGGGCAGGTAGTGTCGATGCCGCCGACGCCGATCAGCACCGGGCACTTGATGCGCGAGGCAAAGTTTGTGGCATCGAAGTACTGGCCGGTGCGGATGACCTTCTCAATGTCCTTGTCCTTGGTGCGGGTGTAAGGCCAATAGGGCCAGCCGACCATCCTCCCGGCCGACTGCGGCGACAGTTCGCAACCCGCCGGCACATTCGCCATCATGCCAGTCACCTTGGGATGCAGGGCGGCCGTGACGATCGCCTGCATTCCGCCCTGGCTGCCGCCCGTCACCACCAGGGTCTGGCCATTCCAGTCCTCGCGGGTGGTCAGGTAATCGGCTGCCCGGTAGCAGGAGAGGAACATCCGCAGGAAATAGCTGGTCTCGCGATCGTCATTGCCGATGCCGGTATACCCGGACAGCGGGCCGGAAGCCTGCTGCTTGTAAAACTCCGCCGACTCGTTGATCGGCAGGTCATGGGCCATGATGTTGAGCGTCAGCCAGCCCTCGGCCGCCCGATCGGTGGCCCACTGCTTCTGAAGCGGATAGACACCCGCCCACTGCACGATCAGAAGGGCCGGGAACTTGCCCTCGCGGGCGGGCTTGGCGAGCTGTCCGCGGATCTTGGTGCCGCGGATGTTGTCCATGTCGATCAGGTAATACTCGACATTTTCCTTGCCCGATTCCTGGGCGGTGAGCACGGGATTGGCGGGAACCTGGTTCAGCTCCTCGATCTTGGCCGCCCAGAACTCATCGAAATCATCCGGGCAGGGAAGGGCCGGCTTGATCTGGTCGGGGGAGAACATGGCCGTGCCGGCAGCCTTGATCTTCTTGTCCTCAGCGCCGGTGCCGCTCACCTCCAGGTAAAGCCAGCCGGGCTCGTCGAACTTGGCGGTGATAGTGGCCGAGCTGTCCGTGAAGGCCAGCGGGGTGGTCTCCTTGACGTCTTTGCCATTGGGTCGGACGCGATAGGTGACATCCTTGAGCGCATCGGCGTCACCTTTCACCTCAACGCGCCAGGTAACCGTCTCACCAGCGCGATACGTTGCATCCGGACGATCGGCCGTGACCACCAGCTCCTGGCCGAACGCCACGCCGCAAATCCCCACAACCACGCCCGCCACAAGGCGGCAAAACGATTGAAGCTTCATCGCAGGTTCTCCTTTGTCGCGCATGATACCGGGCCGAGCCTGCCATGTCCTGCATGAAGGCATCAAGACACGCAGGCACAAAAGAAAGTATGAGCGACGAAGCGACATAGCGACGAAGGGAACATGTAGGGTGCGAAAACGCGCCGAAAAGGACAGGACGTCGCGAAAGGCGAGCCTTTGGCGCGTTTCGACAAACGTCGAAGTCGCCATCATCGAGCGTTTGCGCGCAGAATGGCTTGAGGACAAGCCGCTTCACTTTGTTTGAGCAGGACAGTGCCAGCTCCATGCACGCAGGAGCATCCTCGCCAGGGGAAGGAAGCCGGCGGTTTCCGCCGGGGATGCTATTGGTTGTTCCCAAAGGTCGATCCTGACGCGGTCGGCCAGGGCGGGGAGGAAGCATTCGCGCGTGCGCTTCAGCAGTTCATTGGCGAAGATGGTGTGCTGCGTGAAGGGGCTGGTGATCACCAGGCGGTGGGGGCGAACGAAGTTGACCACGTTCCCCAGGGCGTTGCTGACCAGCGAGATCATCTCGCCCATCGGTCCGCGTCGACCGTCGTAGCGCGCCACCATGTCGCGCAGATGGCCGACCATCCCCAGCCGGGCGCGGGCGTATTCGCTGGAGAAGATTCGCTCGATGCAGCCGACAGCCCCGCAGTAGCAAAGGTCCGTCTTCACACGGAAGCGCATGTGCCCCATCTCGTTGGCGCCCATCACGCATCCGTCGTTTGGCCGGCCGTTGATCAGCAGCGTCGAGCCGACCTGTCCATCATCCAGCAGCACCAGCAGGGCATCCTCGTCGATGGAGGCATCCGAGAAGGTGTGCTGCGTGAGTAGCCAGCGGGCGGCGAGGGCGTGCATGTCGTTGCGGATCAGGATCGGCCGATCCTCCATTCGCCGGAACATGGGGGAAAGATCCGCATCAGGCAGCCCGCGCAGGGCCGACGAAAGCAGCAGCCGCTGATGCTCGGCATCGACAAACCCCGTCACCGACACTCCCACGGCAAAGGTCTCAGCGGCAAGCTGGCTTTCCAGCAGGCGGGTGGCTGTCTGCACAAGTCTTTGTGGTTCAGGAACTTCCGATCGCTTGGGCGTGCCGATTCCCTGTCCGCGCAGGTTGATTTTTCCCACCTGCACCCAGCCCGGCCGCAGGGCCAGACCCAGGATGTGCGTGTTGGCCGTCTCGATCTCGACGGGGATCGAGGGCCTGCCCCGCCCGCGGACGCTCTTGTCGCACTCGCGCACGAGGTTGCGCTTGATCATGCCTGCCACGAGGTCGCCGGCCAGGTTGGGCGTGAGTCCCAGCCGCCGGGCCAGATCCAGCCTGCTGGCCGGCCCCCTGGTCCAGAGTTCAAAGAGGATGGCTTGTTCGCGCGTGCTGACCATGTCGTAAGAAGATGCCACAACGGCGGTTAACGTACCACACCTCAAGCCGCCTTGCATTTAATATTGGTCCAGTTAATAATATAGGTATGAACGATCACCCCTCTCTCACTTCGCTGGAGAAGATTCCCACGGAGGTCTTTTCCGATGCCGCGGAGGCTTCGATCGTGGTGGCGAAAATGATCGCTGCGCTTATTCGCGAGCGCGCCGCCGCACACAGGAATGTCGTGCTCGGGCTGGCGACAGGTTCCACCCCGCTGGGTGTCTATAACGAGCTGGTCCGCATGCACCGGGAGGAGAAGCTTTCCTTCAGGAACGTGATCACCTTCAACCTTGATGAGTACTACCCCATGAAGCGCGACGAGCTGCAAAGCTACTGGCGTTTCATGCATGAGAACCTGTTCGATCTGGTGGATATCCCGCAGCAAAACATCCACATCCCCGACGGCACCATACCCATGGAGCAGGTCGCCGATTTCTGCGCCCAGTATGAGAAGGCGATCGCCGACGCCGGCGGGATCGACTTCCAGATCCTGGGAATCGGACGAAACGGACACATGGGCTTCAATGAGCCGGGTTCGACCCCCAGCAGCCGTACCCGCATGATATATCTGGACAAGGTCACGCGCCGCGACGCCGCCAGTGACTTTTTCGGCGAGGAGCACGTGCCGCACCGCGCCATCACCATGGGCATCGGCACCATCCTGCAGGCGCGGCAGATCGTGCTGCTGGCGTTCGGGGAGGGCAAGGCGAGGATTGTGCAGCGGGCCATCGAGGGGCCGGTCACCGCGACGGTGGCTGCCAGCTTCCTGCAGAATCACCCCAATGCCCGCGTGATCCTGGATGAGGCGGCGGCGGCCGAGCTGACGCGTTTCAAGGCCCCCTGGACGCTGGGCGAGGTGAGCTGGGATGAGAAACTAATCCGCAAGGCGGTCATCTGGCTGGCCCGCACGCTCGACAAGCCGTTGCTCAAGCTCACCGATGAGGACTACAACGAGCATGGCCTGGAGGAACTGCTGGCTACGCATGGCCCGGCGTACAACGTCAATCTTGAGGTCTTCCGCGACCTGCAGGAGACGATCACCGGCTGGCCGGGCGGCAAGCCGGACAAGCTGAAGCGTCCCGGCGACATCTCGCGCCCGACCGACCGCATTTTCCCCAAGCGGGTGCTCTGCTTCTCGCCGCACCCGGACGATGACGTGATCTCCATGGGTGGCACGCTGATCCGCCTGGCCGACCAGGGGCACGAGGTGCACATTGCCTACCAGACCTCGGGCAACATCGCGGTGTTTGACGCCGATGCGATTCGCTTTGCCGAGTTCGCCACCGAGTTCAACACCTGCATGGGGCTGGATCGCGAGCAGGCCAAGAAGCTCGAGGACCACATAGAGAACTTCCTTCTCAACAAGAAGCCTGGGCAGGTGGACAGCAGGGAGGTCCTCGCGATCAAGCGGGCCATCAGGAAGGGCGAAGCGCGTGCGGCCGCCCGCGCCTGTGGCATCAACCCTGACAATACATACATGCTTGACCTGCCGTTCTACGAGACCGGCAAGGTGCGCAAGAAGCCGCTGTCGGAGGAGGACATCCGCATCGTCGTGGAGATCCTGGAGCGCATCAAGCCGCACCAGATCTACGCGGCCGGCGACCTGTCCGACCCGCACGGCACGCATCGTGTCTGCCTGGCGGCCGTCATGGAGGCGCTGAAGCGCGTGAAGGACCAGGCGTGGTTTCGCGATTGTGAGGTCTGGCTGTATCGTGGCGCATGGCAGGAGTGGGAGCCGGAGAAGATCGACATGGCCGTGCCGCTCTCGCCGATGGAGGTGCGCCGCAAACGCGAGGCGATCTTCAAGCATCAGTCGCAGAAGGACAGGGCGCTATTCCCCGGGGCTGATGAGCGAGAGTTCTGGCAGCGTGCCGAGGATCGAAACAGGGCAACGGCACAGTTGTACGATGCCCTCGGCCTGGCCGAGTATGAGGCGATTGAAGCATTTGTTCGCCTGGAGATATAGTTCATCCCGCGGCTGCGCGGTGGCGCGGCCGATCCTTTCGGTGCAACGGACATGGAACCAAAGACCATTGCGATCATCGGGGCCGGTGGAAGAGGGCAGCTGTTCGCGAGGATGTTTCACGAGGCCTATCCGAAGGCGAGGCTGGCGGCGGTCGCCGAGCCGCGCGATGAGTATCGCGAGCTTGTCGCCCGCAACTACCAGCTTCCGCGCGAGAACGTCATGCAAAGCTGGCAGGAGTTCGTCTCCCGCCCCAAGCTCTGTGATGCCGTCTTCATCGGCACGATGGATCGCGAGCATGTGGAGCCGGCCGTCGCCTGCATGAAGCTCGGATACGACGTCCTGCTGGAGAAGCCCATGGCCGTCACCCTCGCCGACTGCCAGCTCATCGAGCGCACGCAACGCGAGACCGGCTGCATATTCGGCGTCTGCCACTCGCTGCGTTACCAGAAGGGTTTCCGCAAGGTGAAGGAGCTGGTGGACTCCGGGACAATCGGCAAGATCGTCACGGTAAACCTTACCGAGCAGGTGGGCTGGTGGCACCAGGCGCACAGTTTCGTCCGTGGCAACTGGGGCAATGAGTCGCGCTCCACCTTCATGCTGCTGGCCAAGAGCTGCCACGACATCGACTACATTCATTACCTGATCGGCAAGCGCTGCCTGAGCGTCAGCTCCTACGGTTCGCTGAGCTACTTCCGCCCGGAGAACGCCCCACCGGGCGCTGGCGAGCGCTGCATCGAGTGCCCGATTGAGCGCAGTTGCCACTACTCGGCCATCAGGCATTATGTCGATGCCGATCGCACCTGTTGGCCTGCCGACGTGGTGTCGCTGGTTCACTCGCGCGAGGCACACCTGGAGGCCATCCGCACCGGCCCATATGGCCGCTGCGTCTGGAAGTGCGACAATGACGTGGTCGATCACCAGACGGTGAACATGCTCTTTGAGGATAATGTGACCGCAGTCTTCACGATGGTTGGCCTGTCGCGCGATTGCTCCCGCTATCTGCGCCTCTACGGGACGCTTGGGGAGATCTACTTCGACCAGAACACCATCACCGTCAAGACGTTCGCCGACAACAACATCACCACCATCCAGCTTGGCAGCGAGCGTGGCGGCCACGGTGGTGGCGACCAGCGCATTGTCGATACCTTCATCGATGCCCTGTTCACCCGCGACGATTCCAGGATTGTCGCCAACGCCCAGGAATCGCTGAAGACGCACACGGTTGTATTCGCGGCCGAGCAGTCGCGCCGCGAGGGACGGACCATCAATCTCTGCTGTGCAGGTAAGCAGGCCGTATGAGTGACCTGGTTGGTGAACTTCAGTCGGCGGGATTTCCCGAGGCCTCGGCCGTGCGGAAGGCGGAGCTGCTTGGCAACTGCATCCGCGCGCTGGGCGGCAAACGCCCGGCATACGTAATTTTCGTGCCCGGCCGGGTGGAGGTGATGGGCAAGCACACCGATTACGCCGGCGGGCGCAGCATCACCTGCGCCATCGACCGCGGGATCGTGGCGGCCGTAATGCCGCGAAGCGATTCGCACTGCCTGTTTCACGCCTGCGACATTCGGCAGTCGCTTGGGTTTGAGCTCACGCCGAGCCTGGCGCCGCCGCCGGTGGGCTGGGGCAATTACGTGATGAGCGTGGCCCGGCGAGTCTCGCGCAATTTCGGCCCGCCGATCCTTGGGGCGGATGTCGCCTTTGCCTCCGACCTGCCGCAGGCGGGGGGCATGAGCTCATCCAGCGCCCTGGTGGTGGCGACGTACCTGTCGATTAACGCGGCCAATCACTTCGAGCATCGCAGCGTCTATCGCGAAAACATCCGCAACGTTGAGGACCTGGCCGGCTACCTGGGCACCTGCGAGAACGGGCAAAGCTTTGGCTCCCTGGCTGGCGACCGTGGCGTGGGAACCTTCGGCGGCAGCGAGGATCACACCGCCATCCTCTGCTCGCAGGCGGGGCACCTGTCCGTGTACAGCTACAACCCGGTGCGGCTGGAGCGGCGGATACTCTTTCCCTGCGAGCTTGCGCTGGTCATCGGTGTCAGCGGCGTGGTGGCCGAGAAAACCGGTGTTGCCCGCGATCGCTATAACCGCATCTCGCAGCTCATGTCGGCCATCATGGAGGTTCTTCGGGCGGAGGGATGGAACAAGCCATCACTGGCGGCGGCCATCAACGACGATCCGCACGCCACCGAGTGTGCGGGAAGGATCCTGGCCGCCTCGCGACACCCGCTCTACAAGCCCACCGAGCTGCTGCGGCGCTTTGAGCAGTTTGTCGTGGAGCATCAGCGTCTCACGCCGGCGGTGGCCGACGCCCTGGAACAGCGCGACTGGGAAGGCCTGGGGATTGCCGTGGACAGCTCGCAGAGGATGGCCGACGCAGGGCTGGGCAACCAGGTTCCCGAGACGATCGCACTTGCCCGGATGGCCCGGCAGCTGGGAGCGAAAGCCGCATCGGCGTTCGGCGCGGGTTTTGGCGGCAGCGTGTGGGCGATGGTGAACAGGTACTCGGCCGAGCGCTTCGTCTCGCAATGGCGCGACAGGTACCTGGCGGCCTTTCCTCACCGCGCCGACATCGCGGAATTCTTCATCACCTGCCCAGTGTCAGGGGCCGTGGTGATATAGGGCATTTCTTGAGCGGTTGCGCCCAAAGTGGAGCGGGCGGTCCTCCGCCCCGCGGGAGGCAGGAGATTCGCGGCCGAACAAGAAAGAAGCCCGCACCGGATTCGGCGCGGGCTTGTGTCTGTTGGCGCAACCAGTCTTACCGCAGGCGCGAATCGCTGTTGGTGATGCCGCGCAGGGCCAGATTGAGAGCATCCACGTTGCTGGCCAGGCGCTTGGCCTCCGCCACGTCGATGATCTGCTTCTGGAACAGCTCGGTAAGGTGCTGGTCGAAGCTCTGGCTGCCGGCCTCGCGGTTGCCGACGCAGCCCTTGAGCTTGTCGAACTCGCCCTCGAGCATGTACTTCTTCACCAGCGGGGTGGCCATCATGATCTCGACCACCGGCACGCGCCCCTTGCCATCGCGGCGGCGAGCCAGTCGCTGACAGCAGACCGCCACCAGGTTCTGCGCCAACTGCGTTTGCTGTAGTTCCTTCTGGCTGGGATCGAACAGCGAAACCAGGCGCTCAACCGTCATGGAGGCGTTGGTGGCGTGGACGGTCGAGTAGACCAGGTGGCCGGTGTCGGCCGCACGCAGCGCCGTGGTCAGCGAGAAGCTGTCACGAATCTCACCGATCAGGATCACGTCAGGGTCCTGTCGCATCATGGCGCGCAGGCCATACTCGTAGCTCTCGGTATCGGTGCCCACTTCCACCTGCGAGACCATCGACTTGAGGTTCTCGTGCTGGTACTCGATCGGGTCCTCGATTGTAATGATTCGCTCGGAGCGGGTGCGATTAATCTTGCCGATGATGGCCGCCAGCGTGGTTGACTTACCCGAGCCGGTGGTACCGGAGACGACCACCAGACCGCGGTGATGGTCAGCCAGGCCCTCGATCTGGGGCGGCAGGTTAAGTTCATCGAAGTTCGGGATCTTGGTGATGATGCGGCGCATCACGATGGCGTACTTCTGCCGCGAGTGGAAGATGTTCACGCGGAAGCGCGCCGTCTTGTCGGGCATGGCGTAGGAAAGGTCGACCGCGCCCCTTTCCTTGAGGATGTTCCAGTGCTCCTGCTCGCGGATCAGCGTGCTGACATACTCGTGCATCACCTCATTGGAGGGAGGAGGGCAATCGAGGAAGCGCGGCTTGCCGTCGACGCGGATCATGGGCACGGAATCCGCCTGCAGGTGCAGGTCCGAACCCTGGAACTTCACCACCGCCTTGAGGAAGTCATGCAGCGAGAGCTTTCGCTCCTCCACAGTGACCTCAGGCACTACCACATCTGATTCATCGTTACTGACAACCTGGGCGGGAACATCGCTCATTTTCTTGCACTCCAGGGCTTGATTGACCGCCGCTGATTATGGCCTTCGCCGCTACCAAACGCAACCGACCCCGACCACGCCGGCAGATGCTTTCCGCAATCAGCGGCAACAGGCGTTTGACAGCGGATACACCCGCGCCAATATCTTTTACCAGCGGGATCACATGGTGGTTCGCACCACAGGATTCGGCGCAGTATAATTGTTCACTGCGCGAAAGACGCGCTTTTTTGTTGCGCTCTTCACGCCGCGCCGGGAGGATAATGCCGGCTCAAGTGGACTTTGGTTGAAAAGGAGCCTATCAAGCACTATGGCACACGTAATTGCACAACCCTGCATAGGGACCAAGGACACCGCCTGCGTGGCGGTGTGCCCGGTGGACTGCATACATCCCACAAAGGACGAGCCGGACTTCGAGACGGCGGAACAGTTGTATATCGACCCGGAGACCTGTATCGACTGCGGTTTGTGTGTGGACGAGTGCCCGGTACAGGCGATCTTCCCGCAGGATGATCTTCCTTCGGAGTGGGCGGCCTTCATCGAGAAGAATGCCGAGTACTACGCCGCGAAGAAGTAGTTTCGCGGTTTAACACAACAACGAAAGCGAGCGGGGCCGCCTGTAAGTAGGCGGCCCCGTGTCTTTTGCGGCCCTTGACATCCCGGAGAGGGAAATCCGTCCATGTGCGCCCGGAGCGCGGCTGTAATCGTCATACCCTTTTGGTAGACTTTGCGACAATGCCCGAGGAAATCATCCTGGAGTCGCTGCCGCCGCAGCCCCATCTGCAGCAGTATTACACCAACGACGAGGAGAAGCGTCGCTTTGTCCGCGGGCTGTTTGACCGGGGGGCGTCAGGCTACGACCGCGCCGAGGGGATCATGGCGCTGGGCACCGGGCGATGGTATCGCCGCAAGGCCCTCGAGCGCGCCGGGCTAAGGCAGGATATGACAGTCCTCGACGTCGCCACCGGCACCGGCCTGGTGGCCCGCGAAGCCATCAAGATCATTGGCGACTCGCACAAACTCATCGGGCTGGATCCCTCGCCGGGCATGCTGGCGGAGGCGAAAAAGAGCCTCAACATCCAGGCCATGCTCGCGTATGCCGAGAGCATTCCGGTGGACGACTCGTCCGTCGATTTTGTCTCCATGGGGTACGCCCTGCGCCATCTCTCTGACCTGATCGTTGTCTTTCGCGAGTTTCGCCGCGTGCTCAGGCCCGGCGGCAGGGTCTGCATCCTCGAGATCACCCGCCCGGCGGGGAAATTCAAACAGGCGCTGCTCAAGGGCTACATCAAGGGCGTGATTCCCGTGCTTTCGCGCATAACGTTCTGTCACAAGGATGTTGCGGTGCTGTGGGAATACTACTGGGAGACGATTCAGGTCTGCGTGCCGCCGGACAAGGTGATGCACGCCCTGAGATCGGCCGGGTTTGAGGATGTGAAGCGCCACGTGGAACTTGGCATCTTCTCCGAGTACACCGCGCGAAAACCGGCATAAAGTGGGGCTATGGTGGCGAGGGCGTTTGTTGACAGATTCCGTTGCCTGTAGACGATCAGACCAAATCCGAATGGAATCCGGAGAAAGCAAAGTATCACCTGTGATCGTGGCTATCGCCTCGATCATTCTCCCGGGCATGGGCTACCTGCTGCTCGGCCAGAAATGGCGCGCCTTTTTCGCCGGCGGTGGCATCATCACCCTGTTTCTCCTGGGCATCTTCTTCGCGGGAATCCGCGTGATAAATCTGCCGGGCTACCAGGATGGCTACCTCAGCTATGTCGAGGCACGCCGCGTGGGTGAGATGGTGCACCTGGTTCCCACCACCCAGCCTATCGTCGAGGTGCGCGAGGCGGGGCGGGACCTGGCCGGGCGAGCCCAGTATGCCATCAAGCGCAAGGTTCCCGGCGGCGTTCGCGAGGAGATCACCACCGAGCGACCCATGGGCCACCGCTGGGTCATGCTCTACTCGCCCATGTCGGTGCTGGGCGGCAACTTGTGGTTTCTAGGCCAGATCCTCACCGGGCCGATCTGCCTGGTGGCAGGATACCTGTCGAACCTCGCCGCCCAGGCAGGGGTGGCCAAGAGCTACGCCCGCCTTGCTGACATTGGAGCGCTCTACACCGCAGTGGCCGGCATGCTCAACCTGCTGGTGATCATCGATGCCACCTCGCGGGCATCGGGGAAGGCGGTGCGGCGATGATGGCGCTGCTCGCGTACGCCCCCATGCTCGATCCGCTGGTGGGCGGCTGGGATTACTGGTACCTCATGCTCCTGCCGCTGGCGCTGTTGGTGTCGGTGGTTTACAAGGCAATGCGGGTGGAAGAGCCGAAGGAACTTCCCCGCCAGGTCACGCGGGCTTTCCTGAAGTTCATCATTGCTTTCCTGCTGCTCGCCGCCGGCCTGTGGGTGCTGATGCTGATCGTTGAACGCTCTGTCTAGCGGCGCAATACCAGCCCCACGATTCGCCCGGGCTCAACAGCAGCCATAGAATGCGACCGATGAACAGCCGCTTCCTGGAAATATTGAAACAGCGTGTCCTGGTGTTCGACGGCGCCATGGGCACGAGCATCCATTCGTTCTCGCTCGACGTGGAGAAAGACTACGCCGGTCTGGAGAACTGCTCGGAAATTCTGTGTAAAACCCGTCCCGATGTCATTGGTAGCATCCACGAGGGGTTCCTTAAAGTCGGCTGTGATGCCGTCGAGACCAACACCTTCGGCTCCAACAAGATCGTGCTGAATGAGTTTGGCATCGCCGATCAGACTGCCGAGCTCAACCGTATCGCCGTGCAGATCGCCCGCGAGGCCTGCGAAAAGTACAGCACGCCCGACAAACCCCGGTTTGTCATTGGCTCCATCGGCCCGGGCACGCGCCTTCCAACGCTGGGGCAGACCACCTTTGACATTCTGCTCGACAGCTATCGCGAGCAGATTCGCGGTCTGCTGGCCGGCGGCGTGGATGCGCTGTTGGTAGAGACCCAGCAGGATCTGCTTACGGTAAAGGCCGCCCTCGACGCGGCCATGGACATCATGGAGGAGACCGGCACGCAGGTTCCGGTCATGGTGCAGGTCACCATAGAGACCACCGGCACCATGCTGGTCGGCTCGGATATGTCTGCCGTGGTCGCCGCCATCGAGCCGTATGACTGCGTCGTCAGCCTGGGGCTGAACTGCGCCACCGGCCCGGCCGAGATGGGCGAGCATGTGCGCTATCTCTCGCAGCACTGGCCGCGGCTGATCTCCGTGCTGCCCAACGCCGGCTTGCCGGTGATCGTCGATGGCAAGGCACACTATCCGCTCACGCCGGCCGACTTTGCCAAGTCGCTTGGCCGATTCGTCAGCGAGTTTGGCGTGAACATCGTCGGCGGCTGCTGCGGTACCACCTATGACCACCTGGAGGCGCTGGTCCAAACGATCGCCCAGCAACCGGCGCCCGCGCCTCGATCGCCCTCGTTCGTCCCGCAAGTGTCGTCGATCTACACCTCGGAAGACATCCGACAGGAAACCAGCTACCTCATCGTCGCCGAGAGAACCAACACCAATGGCTCGAAAAAGTTCCGCACCCTACTGGAGGCGGGCGATTTCGACGGCATGGTCTCCATGGCCCGTGACGAGGTGCGCGATGGTTCGCACGTGCTGGATGTGTGCGTGGATTTCGTCGGGCGGGATGGCGTGAAGGACATAAAGGAGGTCATCTCCCGCTTCGTCCAGCAGGTGCAGGCGCCGCTGATGATCGACTCCACCAGCCCGGAGGTGATGGAGGCGGCGCTCAAGCTGGCCGGCGGCCGCTGCATCCTCAACTCTATGAACCTGGAGGATGGTGAGGAGCGCATCGCCCGTGTCAGCGGGCTGGCCAGACGCTTCGGGGCGGCCGTCGTCTGCGGCACCATCGACGAGGACAAGCAGGCGGCCATGGCCCGCACGGCCGATCGCAAGCTCGCCATCGCCCAGCGCATCCACGAGCTGGCAACGAAGAAGTATGGCCTGCGTTCGCAGGATATGCTGTTTGATCCGCTGGTGCTGCCGATCTCCACCGGCATCGAGGAAGACCGTCGCAACGCCCTGGAGACCATCGAGGGAATCCGCCGGATCAGCCGCGAGCTGCCCGAGTGCCACACGGTGGTAGGGCTTTCCAACGTCAGCTTCGGGCTTAAGCCGGCCGCGCGAGTGGTGCTCAATAGCGTCTTCCTGCACGAGTGCTGCGAAGCGGGGCTTACCGCCGCCATCGTGCACGTGTCAAAGATCCTGCCGCGCAATCGCATTGATGATGAGAAGTGGCAGGCCGCGCTCGATCTCATCTACGACCGCCGAGAGAATGGCGATCCGCTCACCCGCTTCATCAGCCTGTTCGATGATGAGTCCGCCTCACGCGAGATGTCCGAGCAGGAGCAGGCGGAACTGTCGCTGGAAGAGAAACTCCAGCGGCACATCATCGACGGCGACAAGCGAAACCTGGAGGCCAATCTCACCGAGGCGCTCAAGAAATACACGCCGCTGCAAATCATCAACGAGCACCTGCTGGCCGGCATGAAGGTCGTCGGCGACCTGTTTGGCTCCGGGCAGATGCAACTTCCGTTCGTGCTGCAGTCGGCCGAGGTGATGAAGGCGGCCGTGGCCTTCCTCGAGCCGTACATGGAGAAGGTCGAAGGCTCCAGCAAGGGCAAGATCGTCCTGGCGACCGTGAAGGGGGATGTCCACGATATCGGCAAGAACCTGGTTGACATCATCCTCTCCAACAACGGCTACACGGTGTACAACCTGGGCATCAAGCAGCCAATCGCCTCGATCCTGCACGCCGCCACCGAGCACTCGGCCGACGCCATCGGCATGTCCGGCCTGCTGGTCAAGAGCGTGGCCGTGATGCGCGAGAACCTGGAGGAGATGAACTCCCACGAGATCAAGATCCCCGTGCTGCTGGGCGGGGCGGCGCTCACCCGCTCCTATGCCGAGGATGACCTTGCCAGGCTGTACAAAGGCCCGCTGTTCTACTGCAAGGATGCGTTCGATGGGCTCAAGACCATGGATCGCATCATGGCAGGCGAGGCGCAGCAGATCCTTGAGGAAAAGCGCGCGGAGATCGACCGTCGCACGGCCATGCGCATGCGGGCCGAGGCGATGAAGCCAGCGCAGGGAGAACTGCCCGAGCGCTCCGAGGTCAAGCAGGACAATCCCGTGCCGACGCCACCGTTCTGGGGCCGTCGCGCCGTCTGCGAGGTGCCGCTGAAGGAGGTCTTCCCCTTCATCAACGAACTGGCGCTGTTCCGCGGCCAATGGGGCTTCAAGAAGGGCAAGCTCTCCGACAGAGAGTTCGAGCAGGTCACCGAGGAGAAGGCCCGGCCGGTCTTCAAGCGCCTCGTGCAGGAAGCCATCGAGAAGAAACTGCTTGAGCCCAAGGTCGTCTACGGGTATTTCCCCTGTCAGGCCGAAGGGGATGAGCTGATCGTCTACCATCCGCCCGAGGGCGGCGATGTCCAGTCACTCAAGGGCCAGACGCTCAGGGAGTGGCTGCGGTTCAGCTTTCCGCGGCAGGCATCGCGGCGGCGGCTGTGCATCGCCGACTTCTTCCGCCAGCGCCAGACCGGCGAGTACGACGTGCTGGCCGCCCAGATCGTCACCATGGGGCCGCGCATCAGCGAGTGGACGCAGGAGTTGTTCAGCTCCAACCAGTACCAGGAGTACCTCTACTGGCATGGGTTCGGCGTGGAGTCGGCCGAGGCACTGGCGGAGATGTGGCACAAGCGCATCCGTGCCGAGCTGGGTTTCGCCTCCGAGGATGCCTCCACGATGCGCGAGATCTTCACCCAGGGCTACCGCGGCTCGCGCTACAGCTTCGGCTACGGCGCCTGCCCCAACCTGGAGGACAGGGCCAAGATCATGGAACTTCTCCACGGCGAAGACGTCGGCCTGCGCCTCTCGGAGAACTTCATGCTCGTCCCGGAGCAGTCAACGGACGCCATCATCGTGCACCATCCGCAGGCAAAGTACTTTGATGTGTAAATTGAAGCACGGAGGCACGAAAGGCACGAAGGAGCCGGTCTATCCAACGAGAGGAACCACAGAGCAACTCGAATTCACACAGATTTGAGCGAATTGTGTGTTTTTGCTCGACCGTGGTGCAAGCCGCATCCAGCAAACCGGGATCGCCTTGCAAAGTTAGGTTGCTCCAGTCGCGTCCCACCACGCGCAGCGCAATCCCTTCGTGCCTTTCTCCGACCTACTCCTGCTGATACACGCGCACGTAATCGATGATGTACTTCTGCGGCAGGATGCTGTCGTCGATTTCCCTGCCCCAGCTGCCGCCCAGGGCCAGGTTCAGAAGCAGGTAGTGCGGGCGGTTGAAGGGGTTTTCCCCGCTGGCCTCGATCACCTGCTCCATGGTGACGGTCAGGTACATGGTGTCATCGAAGTAAAAGTCGATCCGGTCGGGGTACCACTCCACGGCGTAGACGTGGAAATCGTCGAATGGCCGGGGCGTCTTGTGTTCCTTGCCGATCTGCTTGTGCTTGTCTCCACCGCCGGTGCCGAAGTGCAGGGTTCCGTGGACCGAGTCGGGCGTGTGCCCCACGTACTCCATGACGTCGATCTCGCCGCAGCGCGGCCAGCCGACCTGGCTGATATTGTCACCCAGCATCCAGAGGGCCGGCC
>JAKORQ010000345.1 GCA_029777755.1 Planctomycetota bacterium | reverse complement strand
GAATGATGATTTACTTTTAATCAATGGGGAAAAAATTGGCGACTGTTCAGCTCCATGCATCCCGGGATCCGCTCTCCGGGCAGATCTATATTCCTCCTCGTACCTTCGTGGCTGATGGCTCGCTGCGCGAGCCGGAACTCCTGACGGTGCCGGCGGAAGGCGTGCTTTTCAGTGCGACCACTTTCAGCGGCCAGGCGTACGGCATCGTCGACCTGGATTGCGGAGCGCGCATCCAGACGCTCCTGGCACCCGGTACCGACCGGATCGGAGCCCGTGTCAGCGCACGAGCCGGCGACGACGAAAGCCAAGCGAGGTTCGCCCATGAATGAGGTGCTGGTTGCAGGCGTGGGCATGGTGCCGTTCGGCAACCATGGGCCGGGCGTGGGTATCAAGCTGGGGAGGGACGCTGCCCTCGCTGCACTGAAGGATGCAGGCCTGACCTACAGGGATATCGATGCCGTGGTGGTTGGTACGGCGCACCCGTTGTCGCCGCGCGGCATCTTCATCGCCAAGGAGCTTGGTCTCACGGGCGTACCGGTGCAGCATGTGACGAACGCGTCTGCCACGGGCCTGGCTGCGATGCATTCGGCCCGGCAGGCCATCCGCAGCGGCGATGCGCGGCGCGTGCTCGTGATCGGCATGGATTCGCCGCAGAAGGCTGTTCCCGTCGAGGAGATCATCGTTGCGGAGGGCAACTTTCCTCCGGTGGTTTCGTTTGCCCTTTGGGCCAAGCGGCGCATGTACGAGTGCGGCACGACGCGGGAACATCTGGCCACGATCACCGCGAAGAACTGGAACTACGCGCGCGGCAATCCATTTGCCGCCCGGCGCGCTCCGGAGGAGGTGACCGTCGAGCGTGTGCTGGGTGGCCGCATGATCGCCGACCCTTTCACATCGATGATGTGCACTTCATGGGGTGAGGGCGCGGCGGCCGCGGTACTTTGCAGCGAGGATGCCTGGCCTGCTGGCTCACCGCATCCGCGCGTGCGCCTGGCAGGAAGCGCCTTTGGCAGCGATGCATATTCGAGAGAGTTGATCCTGGAGGGCGCGATTGTCGGCCCGCCCGAGCTTTCACGCGCCACGGCGGCGGCGGCGCTGGCGCAGGCAGGGCGGGGTATCCGGGAGGTAGACATCGTGCAGGTGCACGATGCCTTTGCAGTGGAAGAGTTGATGTACTACGAGCTGCTGGGCTTTTCCGAGCCTGGCGCCACCGAGGCTCTGGTCGAGAAGGGGGCCTTCGGGCCTGGATCGCGCGAGCGGTTCGGCCTGCCGGAGTTCTCAACCGATGGCGGGCTGCTGGCGCGGGGGCATCCAGGCGGGCCCACGGGCCTGGCCCAGATCTGGGAAACGGTGCGCCGCCTGCGGGACCGGGACCGTGTCGGTATCTGCCATTTGCTGGGGGCAGGGTCTGTATGCGTTGTGCAGGTGCTGGTGCGCGATGAATGAGCCGAGCCTTGGGCGGCATCCGATGACCAACTTCATCTTCATCGTGGCCGACGATCTCGGCTATGCCGATCTCGGTTGCTACGGCGGACGGCACCAGGTTTCCCCGGTCCTCGATGCCCTGGCGGGGCGCGGCCTGAAGTTCCTGAACGGGTATGCGAACTCTCCCGTGTGCTCGCCTACGCGCTTCGCGTTGATGACGGGCAGGTATCAGTATTGGGTCAGAGGAGCCAGTGAAGAACCTCTTCAGGCCAGCGTGGCCAAGGGAAACCCCGATATCGGCCTGCATCCCCATCTGCCTACGCTTCCATCGATGATGAAGGAGGCGGGCTACCATACCGCGCTCATCGGTAAGTGGCATCTTGGATACAGGCCGCACTTCGGTCCGGAGAAATCCGGATACATGCACCACTTCGGCCCCATGTCGGGTGGTGTCAGCTATTACGGGCACAACGCACGCGGGATGGAGTCGGATCTCGAGCTCGATGGGCAGCCCTACGACGAGCCAGGCTACCTGACCGACCTGATCTCGAAGCGGGCTGCGCAGTATGTGCGCGATCGCGCGGCCGCGGGACAGCCCTTCTTCCTGAGCCTGCACTACACAGCACCTCATTGGCCCTGGGAAACGCGAGCACAGGGCGGGCCGGACGCCGCGATCATGAAAGACATCACCCACCGCGATGGGGGCAATGTAGAGACTTACCAGACGATGATCCGCGAGATGGATGAAGGGATCGGATGGGTGATCGACGCGTTGCGGGATACTGGTCAACTCGACGATACCCTCATCATTTTCACGAGTGACAACGGAGGAGAGCGGTTCTCCGACAATTGGCCACTGGTCGGTGGGAAGATGGATCTCACCGAAGGGGGAATCCGGGTGCCTTGCATCGCTCACTGGCCCCGTGGAATCAAGCAATGCGGGCGAATTTCCTCTCAGCACTGCCTCACCATGGATTGGACGGCCACGATCCTCGATCTTGCTGGTGCGCGCCTTCCGGCGGATCTCGTGCTTGACGGTGTTTCCTTGCGAGTGATTCTGG
>JAKORQ010000344.1 GCA_029777755.1 Planctomycetota bacterium | reverse complement strand
CGCTGAGGTGTATGGCGAAATGCCTTTGCCGGGAAAGAGTGAACTGGCATCGACGGAAGCGGGTTCTACAATAACTGGCATCGTGATCTCGGGAAAACCGGTCATTGGCATCGTCGGGGGAATCGGCAGCGGAAAGAGCTATATTGCCGATCTTTTTGGCCAGCTCGGCTGCTTTGTCAGCAAGTCGGATGAGCATGTTCACGACGCGTATCGCCGGCCGGAAGTGATCGAGCAGGTGCGCAAGTGGTGGGGGGATGAGGTCATCTCGCCGGATGGCGAGGTTGACCGGCGGGCGATAGCCAGGAGGGTGTTTAACGACCCGGGGGCCCTTAAGCGCCTGGAGGCCCTGATCCACCCGCTGGTGGGGCAAATTCGCGACGAGAAAACGCAGGAAGCGCTGAAATCCGGCGATGTGAAAGCTATCATTTGGGACATCCCGTTGCTGTATGAAGTTGGCCTCGACGGGCACTGCGATGCGGTGGTGTTTGTCGATGCCCCACTGGAGCTGAGGCAGCAGCGGGTAATGCAGACCAGGGGATGGCAGCCTGATGAGTTGCTTCGCAGGGAAAAATCACAACTGCCACTGGACAAGAAGCGTGAGTTGGCACAATATATAGTTCACAACACCGCTGACGCGGCGATCGCTCGCAGGCAAGTCGAGGCCGTTCTCTCCCGTATTCTGGCGCAAGTTATGGATGCGGACCCCGGCCAGGGGTAGGGTGTTGTGCCCAAGGGTTTTCGCTCGCTTTCGGATGAAATGTTCCCTGGCCTGCGAAATAAACAATCTCCGTGAGTGGTTGTAATTCCCTTGGAGGCGTGCCTGGGGCTACTGGTTACCACAATTGATACTTACCTGAAGTCCGCTGCGTAGCGGAGAGGTTTTTTCTGTTGTTTAGCTGATTTGACCCACCGTCCCGTAGAGGTTGCTCCTCGAGGCATTGGACGACGAGGGAGCACACCTGAGATGCATCTGTCGACAGTTACTCTGCGGCAGGATCGTCCGACGGGATGAAAACCATCAGTTACATCACACCTTATTGGAGGATCTTGCCAGATGGCAAAGACCACACGACGGAAGAGTGCGGCGCAAGCCGAGAAGACCGAGACTGAAGTGCAGGAACTGGAGTCCGCTCCGGTCCAGACCGAGGAGACGCCCAGCGGTGCATCCGCTTCCACGTCCGCATCTGCATCGGCGCCGCAGCGCGAGCAGCGTGAGGAACGTGCAGAGCGCCGGGATCGCCCTGAACGTTCCGAGCGCCACGAGGGCAAGCCCGAGCGTGGCGGCAGCGAGGACATCTCCGTCATCGACGCAGAGACCAATGCCAAGTACGAGGCGGTCAAGGGTGGAAAGCTGTTCATCAAGGATCTCCAGCAGATGGAGGTTCAGCAGCTTCATGAGATCGCCCGCAAGGAAGGAATCACCGATTACATCGGCATGAAGAAGCAGGACCTGATCTTCCAGATCCTGCGTGCCCGCATCCGCCAGAACGGCATGATGTACGGCGAGGGCGTGCTGGAGATCCTGCCCGATGGGTTTGGCTTCCTCCGCTCGCCGGAGTTCAGCTATCTGCCCGGGCCGGATGACATCTACGTCTCGCCCAGCCAGATCCGTCGATTCGGCCTGCGCAACGGCCACGTCGTGCAGGGCCAGATCCGTCCTCCCAAGGAGAGCGAGCGTTACTTCGCGCTGCTGCGCGTGGAGGCGATCAACGGCGAGGATCCCGAGAAGATCGCCGATGTGACCAACTTCGAGGACCTCACGCCGCTGCATCCCAACAAGCGCCTGATCCTCGAGCACGATCCCAAGGAACTGAACATGCGCATCGTCGACCTGGTCACCCCGATCGGTCGCGGCCAGCGCATGCTGATCGTCGCCCCGCCGCGTACCGGCAAGACGGTGCTGCTGCAGAAGATCGCCAATGCGATCGCCGCCAACGATCCCAACATCGTGCTGATCGTGCTGCTGATCGACGAGCGTCCGGAAGAAGTGACCGACATGCAGCGCAACACCAAGGCTGAGGTGGTCAGCTCGACCTTCGATGAGCCGGCCAGCCGCCACGTGCAGGTGGCCGAGATGGTCATCGAGAAGGCCAAGCGCTACGTCGAGTTCGGCAAGGATGTGGTCATCCTGCTCGACTCCATTACCCGCCTGGCTCGCGCGTACAACACCGAAGTTCCGCACTCCGGCAAGATCCTTACCGGCGGTGTGGATGCCAATGCCTTGCAGAAGCCCAAGCGCTTCTTCGGTGCGGCCCGCAACGTCGAGGAGGGCGGCAGCCTGACCATCCTCGCCACCGCGCTGGTCGATACCGGCTCGAAGATGGACGAGGTTATCTTCGAGGAGTTCAAGGGCACCGGTAACTCCGAGCTGCACCTGGACCGCCGCCTGGTGGACAAGCGCGTCTGGCCGGCGATCGACATCAACGCTTCCGGAACCCGCCGCGAGGAGCTGCTGCTGGATCCGCGAGAGATGGAGCTGGTCTACAAGCTGCGTCGCGTCCTCTCCGACATGAACCCGGTGGAGGCCGTCGAGCTGCTTAAGAGCCGCCTGGAGAAGTTCCCGAACAACGCGGCCTTCCTGATGCAGATGAACCTGGCGTAAGTCGCCGGTTGCAGCTGGCAGGTGAACGTCTAACAAGAACCCCGGGCAATCCCCGGGGTTCTTCATTTGGTCATCTGGCGCGGTTCCGTCAAAGTGGAGCTAGCGGTTTCCGCCCGCGTGAGGTGATCCGCGATGAACATGTCACATCAGGGCCGCGGAAACCGGAGGGCATGCAAGAGTTGACCTCTCGATGCCGGTCAATGTGAATGCTGCTCGGGCAGACTTCGGCCGATTCCACGTCCCGCGGCCTACAAGACAAGTCGTTCCACCTAGAGTCCAGCAGCTCAAGAACGATGGCAGCATGGGCTCCGACGGCCAGTCACATGGGCGGAACTGCCTGTTCGAAGCCGGCGCATCCGCTCATCGGCGTGACCATCAGGTGCAAAGTCCGGTGCTCGGGATGACCGCACTCCTCCACGAGATCCTCAGGGGCTTCCTGGGTCTTGCGGATGGGCATGACCTTCTGCTGCTCCTGCGGCTGGTGCTCGGCGAAGTGGACGCACAGGCCGCACTGTCCCTGGTGCACTCTGATCATGATCTACCCCCATTTTTCCATGGTTCGGCTGGCCGCCCACACGCTGGGCCATTTCTGCCGGCCGCTAAGGTGAATTGTGCAACCCGTTGCGGCGATCAGACAAGGACGAAAAACTCCGAGTTGCGCAACAGCTGACGGTTAAGCGTCGACTGATGCCCCGCGACAGCGAAGAGGTTTCACACGTTGCTCCCAGTAAGGCAATCCGGCGAAAAATCCCTCGTCTGAGGCCGGCCCGGCACATCAGGAGGGCTACCGCTTCCCGGCCAGTGCGCTTAAAGTGGAAGCCGTCACGGGTTCGGCAGATATCCCTGCGGCCGGTGGCATCGCAGGAAGTGCAACTTCCAGCGCAGGTGCGCATGAGTAATAGTAGCAGAGACAATCTCGCCCACAGCGGTGATGCCGACCTGGACGCGATGTTTGAGCGTCTGGTTCGGGATCACTCCCCCCGCCTGATGGCTATTGCCCGGGCGATAGTGGGGCGGCGGTTTTCGCCGGAAGATGTGGTGCAGCAGGCGTTTGCGAATCTCTATGAGCATCGCGAACGCTACGACTGGTCCGAGCCGATGCCGCTTCTGCGAAGGGCGGTGGTGAATGAGGCCCTGAGGCTATTGCGACGTCCACCCATGTCGCCAATCGATTCCGTGCAGGTGGGCGAGGATGCCTCACCGGACGGGAGAGTGCTGCAGAGCGAGACGGTCGAGCAGGTTCGCAGGGCGATAGATCAGCTGCCGGATCATTTCAAAGCAGCACTGGTGCTCTGCGAGTACGAACGGATGTCGTATCCCGAGATCGCGCAGGAGCTGGGTATCACTCTCCAGCAGACCAAGACGTGGATCTTCCGGGCGCGGCGTCAGTTGGAGCATAAGCTGGCCGAGTTTGTGCGAGATGGCCGATCTGTGAAGTAGCAGGCCCTGGTTGCCCAGTGGCCGCAACTCGAGCACGTGGATACTCATGTTGAGCGATCAAGATATCGAGCTGCTGGAGACCTACCTGGACAAGGCGCTTGATGGGGAGTTGGCGCAGCGCGTTGAGCAGAGGCTGGCACAGGAGCCGGAACTGGCGGCCGAGTTGGCCCGCCTCCAGGAGGCACGCGAGCTGCGCATGCAGCTCTGGCAGTCTTACGAGCCGTCGGCAGAGAGCGCCGAGCGGATCATCGCCGGCCTGCGAAAGCGCGAGGCTCGTCGGGCGTGGTTCTGGCGAATCCTGGACTACCGCGAGCGTATCGCGGCGGCCGCTGCCTGCATCGCCGTCTTCCTGATCGGCTGGCAGTGGGGCAGGAACGCAAACGCCTATCGCATGGTGCCGGCCGGGGGGACTACCAGCCAGCCTGTAAGCCTCATCACGCAGCACCAGGTGCCCAGCCAGCATGGGGATGTGTATGAGGTCCGCCTCACAGATGCCGATGGGAAGCTGGTGCGGACGGAGCGATTCGACAACCTTCAGGATGCCCAGAGTTTCATCAATGAGCTAAAAGGGCAGCTTGTGAGGGGCAGAAACAGGTAAGGTGCCTGACACATAAGGTTTGCTGAGCCCGGGAGATATCCCGGGCTCGTCAGTTTTTGGGGGCAGTTGAAAAGATCGCTTAACTGAAGGTTTTTTTCTCTGCAACTCAACCGCGATTCGCGCATTTTATAGGGCGTACGCAAGACCTCCTGTGGAAGAGCCGGCACCGCTGCCTCCTTGGTGCCGGCTCTTACTTTTTGGCATTTCCCTACCTGGCTACCAGCAACTGGTTGATGAGCCGGTGGAGCTGATGGATGTTGATTGGCTTGACCAGATGCTCGGCGAAGCCGGCCTCGCGGCTGCGCTGGATGTCCTCTTCCATGCCGTAGCCGGAGAGGGCTATGGCCGGTATCCCTACGCTCCTGCGCAGATGCTGAAGCACGTCGATACCCGTGCCGTCCGGCAGGCCGATGTCGCTGATGAGCAGGTCGAACTCGTTATCCTCGGCCAGGGCGATGGCGGCCTTCACCGACTCAGCCACGTGGATCGTCAGCCCACTGGAACGCAGCAGGCGAGAAAGTGCCTTGGCCGTGTCGGCGTGGTCTTCCACCAGCAGTACCTTTTTCCCGGATATCCTGCCTCTTCCACGGGAGGCGCGGGGCGTCCCAAACTGTTCGGAATCTCCGGCGTTGCGCACCGGCAGGATGATGGTGAATGTCGTACCCTTGCCCGGGCCGTTGCTGTGGACCACCAGCTGGCCGCCGTGCAGCTCGACCAGTGACTTGCTGATGGAGAGGCTGATGCCGCGGCCGGAGCCATGCCTTGATTCACAATCGACGCGATCGAAGGCATCGAACAGGTGCCGCATGGATTCCTCGGTGAGTCCCATGCCGGTGTCGGTCACGTGGATGGCGATGAGCTTGCGATCACGCCAGCGATTGCAGGTGGTGCAGATCGGTTTGCCCGCGCCGCAGTCGACGGCGCAGCAGGCGGGATCGCGCAGACCGTTGCAGGTCACGATGCTGATCGAGCCGCCTTCCGGCGTGAAACGGGCGGCATTGCCGATGATGTTCCACAGCACCTGGTTCAGTCGCGCTGTGTCGCCGGTGACGGAAGTGTCCTGCGCCCGCAGCTCGACATTTACCGCGATGCCCTTGCTGGTGATCTCTGACTCGCACAGGGTCAGCACGTGCCGGATCTTGTGGTGGACATCGACATTCTGCAGGCACAGGGAAAGCTTTCCCTGGCGGATGCGGTTCAGGTCCAGCAGGTCGTCGATCAGCCGCGCCTCCAGCTCCAGGTTGCGCCGCATCATCGCCAGCAGTTCCTGCAGCTCTTCACGGGGAAGATCGCAGCGCTTCTCCAGCATCTGCACGGTGGTCAGCACCGGCATCAGGGGAGTGCGCAGCTCGTGCGAAAGCACGGAGAGAAAGCGATCCTTTGCCTGCTCGGCCTCGCGGCGCGCCCGGCGAAGCTGCGCTTCTGCGCGCCTCTTGCGGGTCACATCGCGGGCGGTGCAGAAAAGCCCCATGAGCTGCCCGTTGATGCGGATCGGCGCCCCGGTGATATGCAGGTCTATGCAGGATCCATCCCGGCATACCGCGCTCAGCTCAACGCTTCGCGTGGTGCCGGCCATGGCACGCGCGAAGAAGAACATCGCCTTGTGGCGGTCTTCCACGCTGCACAGTTCAACGAAGTCCATTGAGCGCAGCTCAAGCTCGTTGTATCCGCTGAGGCGCTCGGCCGCCGGGTTAGCCTCCACAAATCTCCCATCGCGATCGAGGGAGAAGACAGCATCAAGGTTGTTTTCAAAGAGACATCGGTAACAGGAGTCACTGCGGCGCACACCGTTGGTAGCGCGTGAGCCCGCCTGTTCGGTTTCGCCGCGGACATCGAGAGTAGAAAGCTTTGCGTTGCGCTCGGTAGCGTACGCCACATCACTACTATATTGCATTTCCGCCTATGCTCCTCGTAGCCCTATGTGCATCCCTGCGCGGCCAGGCACATGGCCACTACAACAACATTCCATTCCAAAGCTCACACGGCTAGTTCAGGTTCAGGAACCTGCTCAATGGTGAAGCGAATGCGTGGCAAGATCAGCGGAAGAGCGCTCTCCACAGCCTGCTCTTCGCTGACCATGGCGGTGTTGATCGTCAAGGTGAATGCCTCGACGGTCAGCGCCTTGCTGGGCCAATACTTCCGGTAGAAGGCTGCCCGTTGCTTATCCAGCTTGCGCACATGGCTGAGCGCTTCGTCGTAGGAGACTTTTAACTGATCCGCCATGTGCCGGGCACGGTACTCCACGGGAGCAACCAGGCGAAGATGCACGCCTCCGGGCATGCTCCTGGTGATGTACACTCCGCCCCGTCCAACAATCACTACACGCCCCTTGTGGGCCAGGGCCCGGATGGTGCTTGCCACCATCTGGTAGATCCTGGCCTCTGTTTCGTCGCTATCAATCGAAAGGGCGGCGAGGAATTCCTCCAGCCACGTTCGACTGCTTTCTCCCAGTGACTCCACAAGCTCGCGTGCGATCTTGTGGTCTTCAGCGATCTTCTCTACCAGTTGCTTGTCCCATACTGCCCAGGGTTCTTCTCCGGGATCCAGCGCATTTAGTCTTGCAACCAGTCGCTGGGCTATTGCTCGCCCGCCCGCGCCACCCTGCCGGCTGATGGTCACGAATGGCTTGGGTTCCGCCGGCCGATCGGCGGACGTCTTCAGCGGCATGGGCGCAGTCCGTATGGCGGCAAATATTGAACGAATGCCATGCGATTCTCCTGCCATGACCGCTTCTCCTCAAGCCTCGCACCCCAGCCTAGTGCAAACGATGGCTCCTTGGGAACTGCGAAATATGGGCGAATATTTGCACGGGGTTTAGTGCCCGTGCATGGTCATCGGTCAACTATTGCCTGCCGGATCCTCTCAAGTTGCGCAAGCTTTTGATCCTCAGGTAGTTGTGAGTCATAGCTCCAGTTGCGTCCCATCGCCCTGGCAGCGGCCTCAACCATGCGCTGGCGGGCCGCGTCACCTGGGAGTTTCAGGGAGTCTGCGAGATTCAGCAGAATTTGGCGATCTGTGATTTTGTTGGCGATCACGGCATTGGCGGCCGCGACTCGGACAAGCTCATGTTCATCTGAAAAGAGCCGACCAAGGCGCCTGTCCCGCCGCTTCCCCAGCACGTGCGCTATCTCAGCGCGCGCCCTTGGTTCGTTGGCCTCCAGTGCCACGTCGATCAGCCTGGAGGGAAACTCGCGATTGTTCTGCGAGTATCCGCGGGCGGCCCAGGCGGTGAAAAGCGGGTCGGATCCGCCAGCCGCAAACTCGAGTATCGCCTCATCCAGCGTCTTGCTGTTCCTGCCCGGGCCGTGGTAGGCGATCACGTGGCGCACGGCGCTGCGCCTGTCGCGCACCAGCTTCGCAGCCAATGCCTCGGCCTCGCTTCCTCCAATGTTCACCACCGCGCTGGCCAGCCACATGACACCGTGCCCGGGCATCGTTGTGTCATTCAGCCCGGCCTCCAGTGTGGGCAGGGCACGGGGCCCGATCTTCACCACCTCATCATGTGCGGCCTTGGCCGCGAACGGGTCGCGACGGAATCGCTCCAGGAGCTCGTCATGCTTCACCGGCAGCAGGGCGACATCCTTCGGTTGCGGCGAGATGGTGGCAGCTCGCGACTTCACCGTGATCTTCTCGCCGCTCAGGTGAACATATGCGATTGCCTGGGCGCGAACCGTCTCCGGCAGGATGGCGATGGAGACGGGTGTCACGTCGTCGGCCTTTGGATAGCCTTCGACAACCCTGGTGCCTGGCTGATAGCGAAACAGTCCCTGCGTGGAGAGCGTGATGACCATCTCGCGCGAATCATCTGCGCCAAGCTCGAACGGAGCGGGGAAGTTGAGCCTGGAGCTGTAGAAGGCGCTGTCGCGACTGGCGGCCAGCAGCACCCAGGCGAAGCTGCGCCCAAGGTCCGCGGTCTCTGGCCCTTTGTTGCGGAGGACGATTCGCAGACTGTCGCCGTCGATCTCCTCCAGCGCCAGCGAAAGACCGCTGGATTCCTCGCCAAACACAGGCTGTGCGCAAGCCGTGCCGACGCTCAAAGCAAGCACGAGCAGAAGCATCGAAATGGAGAGGGCAATGGCCCGGTGCATATACATATCCTATAATGGCCGACTTCGTTTCGGGAGGATCTTACAGCCCGGCGATCGAGGAAAGAGAGAATGATGAAACGCACTGCGGGTGAGGATGAGCATGAGGAGCAGGGAAAGATTTCGCCAAAGGCGACGGTGCATGTAGACCTCCAGCGGATCGAGAAAGCCGTTCGCGAGATTCTCCTGGCTGTCGGCGAAGATCCTGACCGTGAAGGACTGGCGAAGACTCCCAACCGCGTCGCAAGGTCATACGCTGAGCTAATGGCCGGGCTGAGGGATGATCCCAAGCGGCACCTTCGCACGGTCTTCCATGAGCGCTATGACGAGATCGTGCTTTTGCGCGATATCGAGTTTCATTCGCTGTGCGAGCACCATCTGTTGCCGTTCACTGGCAAGGCGCACGTCGCCTATCTGCCCGATGGCAAGGTGGTGGGGCTTTCGAAGCTGGCACGGCTGGTCGATGGTTTTGCCCGTCGGCCGCAGGTCCAGGAGAGGCTCACGACGCAGATTGCCGATGCCCTCATGGAAGAGCTCAACCCGATGGGCGCTGCCTGCGTGATCGAGGCGACGCACACATGCATGACCATCCGCGGCGCCATGAAGCCCGGCAGCGTGATGGTCACCAGCGCGCTGCGCGGCATATTCCGCGAGAATCCCTCCAGCAGGAACGAGATTCTTTCGCTGATGTACGGGCATACCGAGAAGCTGACGATGCTTTGAGCGGCTTTGACCTACGATTGGGCTGAAAGAAGGAGTTATCTGAAACGATGTCTGACGGGAATTCGCGTATCGAGCAGTTTCGACAGATGGCCGAGGCCGACCCGGACAATGAGCTGGGTCATTTCTCCCTCGGGCGTGCGTATTACGACGCCGGCATGATGCGCGAGGCGATCGCGTCGCTGAAAAGGGCCCTGGAGATCAACGCCAACCTCGGTCGTGCTTACCATCTGCTCGGCGAAGCTCAACTGCGGCTCAACGAGAGAACCGAGGCTATCGAGACGCTGACGCAAGGTGTGAAGGTGGCCGCGGCCCGCGGTGAAGCGCTTGCTCGTCAGGAAATGGAACGTCTGCTCAAGGACCTGGGCGCGCCAGTGCCTGAAGTGCAGGGTGGCGCCTCTGCCCAGACGCAGGTCGGCGAAGGAGAAGTGCTGTGCTCACGCTGCGGCCAGGTTGGCCGAAAGCTCGCCAAGCCCCCGTTCCGCAATCGACTGGGGCAGGCCATCTACGAGAAAGTCTGTAGCGATTGCTGGCGCGAGTGGATAGGCATGGGCACCAAGGTGATTAACGAGCTGCGCCTGCCGATGCACGAGCCGGAAGCGCAGCGGATCTACGACAAGCACATGCTGGAGTTTCTCAACCTCCCGGCCGAGGAATAGCCAATCACGGCAAAGTCGTCAGCTTGGCTTTTAGCGCCCGGGCGGCGACCGCCACGTCCGCCTGCTCGGTGACGGCCGCGGTCACCGCCACACGGCGCAAGCCGGCCGCGATCACCTGGTCGACGTTCTCTTGGGTGATGCCGGCGATCGCCACCGCCGGGATGGTGACCTCCTGTACCACCTGCCGCACGTAATCCAGCCCGGCGACAAAGTCGCGTGTCTTGGTGCTGCTGCGGAACACCGGCCCAACGCCGATGTAGTCGGCCCCATCCAGAATCGCCTGGCGGGCCTGCTCGATCTGGTGGGTGCTGACGCCGATGATCTTGTTTTTCCCCAGCATCTTGCGGGCTTCGCGGGCGGGGATGTCTCCCTGCCCCAGGTGCACACCGTCGGCGTCGGCCGCGATGGCGATGTCCACACGGTCGTTGATGATGCTGATAACACCATTCTCGCGGCACAATTCGACGAATTGCCTTGCCCGCCGCAGCAACTCGCCTCCCTCGAGCGATTTCTCCCGCAGTTGCAGGCAGTCTGCCCCGCCGGCGATGGCCTGCCTCGCCACTTCCAGCCATGGCCGGGAGCAGCAGTGATCCTCGCTGATCAGCACATACAGATGTACCTGCTCAAGGCGCCCGGGCGTGACCAGGGTCAAGGCAATGGTCTGGTCCAGCACATAGAAGCGGTACCGCAGCGTTTCGAGCCGGCGGGCGATGCTACCGTCAAACGTCTTGGCGAACTCTTCCAGTGCCCGCAGTGCCTCTTCCAGCCGCTTGCAGGCGGCCGTTACCACGTGGGCGATGTCTTGCCGGGCGAACTCGGCGGCGGTCTTGTTGGTGGTTCCGACGTCCCCCTCGGTATCACGATGAAGGATGGCCTCGCCCAGCAGGCTCTGCAGTGAGTTGGCCAACTCATGGCGGATTTCCTTCAAATCGGCCGATATTTTCTGTGAACTCAGGCCGAAGCGAGCATAATCCTCGATCACCCGCAGGGCCTCCCGGGCACGGTTGGCGTTGGCATCGATGATCCTCAATGCGGTGCTGTTGGCAGGCTGGTTCATGGGGGCCGATTATGCGGCAACGGGGAGACATTGAGTAGTCACCGGCGCGGGCTGACAAATCCCACGGAAAACATTGCATTGGACATAGGCTTGGGGTAGATTGATCGAACGTTCGATCATGGCAGTCACTCTCAAACAACTCGCTGCCGAGCTCAAACTCGATCACTCAACGGTCGCCTACGCGCTAAGCGGAAAAGGGCGTATCTCCCAGGCTACGCGCGAGCGGGTGATCAAGGCGGCCGAGCGCCTGGGATATGTTCCCAATCGCCTGGCAAGGGGGATGAGGGCACGCCGCACCAACACCATCGGCCTGGTGCTGACTGACGTGGTCTATTCGCCCTATACGCAGGTGGTTCAGCATCTGCTCACCCAGGTGAACGCGCAGAATCGTGAGCTGCTGATCGCGCTGCACCAGTTCAACCCAAGGCTGGAGGAGGCGGGCGTTCGCCGCATGATCGAGTCGCAGGTGGACGGCATCCTGATAAAGGCTACTCGGCCAACCTGGGATAACTATCCAGAGAACCATCCGCTGCAGCAGGCCGTAAAACGCGGCATACCTATCGTCTACTACTATACCGAGCCGGAGAACGCACTGGGCCCGGCCATTGGCGACCCGCGCATCAGGAGCTTTGCGCTCGTTCTCGAGCACCTGGCTGACCTGGGGCACAGGCATATCGCGGCATTGTTCCCGGTGGCTGAGCCGTTCGGCGCCTTGTCTCTGCTGATGAAGAAGGCTGCCGATGTGCTTTGCCAGGCGCGAGGCATCTCGCTCAGGTACGTGTCGATGCCGACGCGCTCGGGCGGCAATCTTCCCGAGTACATCAATCAGCATAATCCTGAATACGCACTGGGGATGGGGCGCGAGCTGTTTACGCGGGCGATGGAGCTGGATCCTCGACCGACGGCCGTCGTCGGCTTCAACGATGTCATTGCAACAGGCGCCGTACTGGCGGCGCAATCAGCGGGTATGCGGATACCGGAGGATATTGCCATCGGCGGCTGCTACCGCCTCCCATCCAGCAGTTTCTGCCCGATTCCGCTTACCTCCTGCGATACACGTCCTTTTGAGTATGCCAAGGAGATGCTCGCCATGCTCGAGCAACAGATAGAAAACCCGTCGCGCGAGGTGACGCATCGTCGCCTTGAGCCTGTACTCGTGCCGGCAGAATCGACCGTTGCGGAGAAGAAGCGCAAGGGATTCACGCTGGTCGAGCTGCTGGTGGTTATCGGCATCGTCGCGCTGCTGATCTCCATACTGCTGCCGGCGCTCTCGCGGGCGCGCAGGGCGGCGACCTCGGTGCAGTGCCTGAGCAACCTGAAGCAGCTTTACACGGCCACTTTGTTCTACGCCAACGAATGGAAGAACGTGCTGCCGCGGGCCAATACCGAGTTCGTCATCAATGCGTCAACCAATCCGCCTACAAGGATTGAGAAGTGGCATCGGCAGCTCACGCCATACCTGACGACGACTGACAATGCCTACTACGACTGGAACAAAGTGCGCCTGTACGCCTGCCCCTCGTCAGCGCTGCCCCAGGAACTACAGAACCAGATCCAGTACGGCATGAACCAGCGCATCGACCTTGGCGCGGACAATGCCAGCAATGTGAAGATCACCCAGATCATGCGGCCGACGGAGATCTATCTCTATGCCGACAAGACAGAGCTGGACTGGGCTCCGATCATCACGCATAGCGGAACATACATGCCCTTGAGAAGGCACGGCTCAGGAGATCACCCGCGCGACAACAACGCCAAGGCCAACGTGGTTTTCTTCGACGGGCACTGCGACTCGATCTCCAAGGCTGAAACTGCGAATCAACGAAACTATGACTTCCGGCTCCGTTGAGCCGGATGAACTTTACAGGAGGACCCATATATGAAGATGCGTGTGTTGCTTACCGCTGCTGCGGCATCTCTGGCGGCTACGGCTTACGCTGCGCCGCTGAACTATTTCGAGGACTTCGAGTCGTACGAGAACGGCGCGACCAGCGTTCCCGGCTGGACGTATGACGGCGTCAACGCCCCCAATCTTACCATCAGGGTGACTTCAGACACCACCAACAAGGTGGGTGACAAGTCGCTGGCCATGGTTGACTCGGAAAGCATACTGGGGACCAACCTCGCCGCGCGATATGAGTTTGATGGGCAGACGAAGGTGATCGCCTCCCTGGACCTGTGGGTTGGCAGCATTCCTGATTCCACGGCCACGGAGTTCTCGGTGATGCTTCGAGCCGGCACCACCGAGCTGGCTCGCCTGAACATCTCCCAGAGCGCTACCAACGTGCGCGAGATCAAGGCAACGTTCGGGACCACACCGGCGCAGGTGATCGGCAACTTTGATCTCGATACGCAGATCCCGATCAGCATCACGGCCGATGCCGAGACCGATACCTGGTCGGTATCTGTCGGTGGCGATGTGTTCAGCGGCAACTTCCGCAACAACAATACCGCCGATGCGATCGACAACCTGTTCCTGCGCTTCCAGGGCGCCAATAACTCCTCGAAGATGGGAAGCTACTACATAGACAACGTCAGCCTCGTGCCCGAGCCGGCCATGTTGGGACTCGTTGGCTTGAGCGGTCTGTTGACGCTGCGGCGCCGCTCGGCCTGATTGGGGCATACCCAGGGAAGTTGTGACAAAGGAAGTAAGGCGAACCTCAGGTGAAAGCCTGGGGAAAGCTCTTGTATTGGAGTAAATGGGTCATGCGAAGTGTGCTACTGGTGTTGTTGATGGCATTTGCGACGTCTCTCCTGGCGCAGACGCGGGTTGCGGTATGGGATCCGCAGAAAGGAACCTCGGAGATTCGCTTCCGCCTCGATCCAGCGGCACACGATCGCGTGGCGGGTTGGCTGGAGACCGATGGGATCACTGTCTCACGCGTGACCGCGGAGCAGGTCGCTGATCCCGTGGCCTTCAGCGCCAGCCAGTACGATGTGTTTGTTCTCGCCGGCGAGGCCGTGCCGCGCGATACCTTCGCCAACCTGAAGAAGTTCACTGAAGATGGCGGCGTGGTGGTCGCCTTTGATGCGACTGTCCCGTTCCTGATCGGCATAGCAAAAGAGCCGGATGGTTCCTGGACGATGTCGCCCAAGACCCCGACGTTCGCCTGGCAAACCAACGAACTCCTGGCGCACTTTGGACTGGTGTACCACTACGACACCACGCGGCACAACCTCGGCTTCCATCATCGCATCACGCCGCTGTTCAAGAAGTACCTGCCCGGCGTGGCCGACATCGAGGATCATCGGCTGCCCAGCCTCTGGGTAGCGCAGCACAAGGACGAGAAGCAGCGGGGCAAGATCTATCCCCTGATCCGTTCGCTGCGTATCGACGGCAAGGACGCTCCGCCGCAGATCTACCTGGCGGAGCGCGACGGGAGAAGGGCGATCATCTGCATCGGCCGAGTCTTTACGGAGGGGAACAACCCGCAGCTATGGTCGGCCGCCCGCGAGACGGTGGTGGCGATGGCTCGCCTTGCCGGTGACCTGAAGTCGGGCAAGGTAACACCGGGCGCGGAGGATGAGATTCAGTTGCCTGTGGACATGGCCGGCCCGCCGCCGCTGGCGTTTCGCCCGGGACGCGCGGATATCGATCCGCCGCATGTTCGCTCCATCGTGCGGTGGGGCCGATTCAATGGCTCGAGCCTGGACTTGCCTGAGCGTCCCAGCGCCCAGTCGCCGCTCGCCCGCGTGGTTCTTCCCGGCGAGACTGTTAAGCTGCCGGTCCCGGAGCTTACCGATGCGACCACACAGGTGCGGATGCGCATCGCCTATGACAAATCGGGGGGGATCCTGCAACTGTCGGCCGGAGGTAAGCAGTACCATAGCGAGCGTCTGAGCTATCTCGACGCCAGCGGCATAGGAAATTACGACGCTCCCTCACTGGCAGGGGTGCCGGCGGAGATCACCCGTATCGTCCTGATTGGTCGGCAGCCGGCCGGTGTGCTGGAACTGGCCAACCCGGGCAAGGAACCTTTCTACATTGACGCCATCCAGGTGGAGGTGCCCGATGGTCCGCAGCGCAAGTGGCAGATAGGTCTGAATGCCAACCAGGGCCACTCCTATGAGGGCGGCAAGGTGCCGATCCCGGTGGAGATAAGCCAGCGCTGGGACCGCCTGCGTGCGGGCATGCGTACTCAGTTCGTCGGCGAGCCGGGCAAGCCGGATCGCTGGGAGCGCTCTGAGCGGATCCTCAAGTCCAGCATGGACATGAACCCCCGTATCGAGCTTATCCTCGAGGGAACGCCTCCGTGGGCCGCCATCTCACCGGAGCGGCTCGAGGAAGCCCGCAAGGCCGGCCGGCCGCACGTGGTGCCGCCGGACCCGGTGAAGTACGCGAAGCTGGTAGAGGAGATCATCGAGCGCCATGGCGATCGCATCGATGCCTACGAGATCTGGAATGAGCCGAACATCAAGCAATTCTGGCGCGGCACTGCCGAGGAGTACGTCCAGTTCTTCAACACTGTCGTGCCGGTGATCCGCAAGAACGATCCGACCGCCATGATCATCCTCGCGGGCATGGCCGGCGTGAATGACGACTTTGTCCAGACGCTTGCCGCCGGCGGTGTATTTGAGGCATCCGACCTGCTCTCAATCCATCCGTATGCCGGCCGCAGCCCCGCATGGGACATGGTATACGGTCAGTTTGAAGGCCTGCTCATGTCGATGGGGATCACGAAGGAGATCTACTGCAACGAAAGCGGGTTCCCCTTCAAGAACAGCGAGTGGTTCAGGGCGCCGCCGGTGCTGGATGAGGATGTGCAGGCATGGATGCTGGATGTGGCCATGGGCCGCCTGACGGCATCCGGTGCGTGCAAGATCGTAGTGTTCCACTGTGGCGGCGATGATCACCATTTTGGCCTGTTTGACCGGGCTGGCCGGCCGCGTCCCGGATACCACGTGATGGAAGATTACATGCGTCTATCGGGGCGCGATGGTCGCTGGTGCTCGCTCTCACTGGCGAACGAGTACGGAGATCCGCTCACCGGTATCTATGCCGTTGCGTCGGCACACGAAGACGGCAGCTTTACCGTGGTGGTCAACACTTCCAGCAATCTGGATCTTCAGCCCACCAAGGTGCGTACGCCGTCCTGGACCTTTGATGATCTGGCCGGCTGGACGTACTTCAATGGGCGGGCGAAGGCCACAAAGGGTCTGGTTGAGCTGACTGTCGCCGAGGACAAGCAGTACATCGGCTTCTATGCCCACGGCAAGGTGGATCGAGCGAACACGCCGCTGCTGCGCATCAAGATCGCGGAGGCGGATCGGCCGCTGAACTTCTTCATGACCATCGCCGGCAAGGAGCAGGTGATCCTGAAGGAGATCCGCGCCGGGGAGTTCGACGTCCGCCTGGATGAACTGCTGCCGCCGGGACTGCAGGATGTGCAGGTCACCTTCCGCTGCCAGGGCAGGACGGTGATCGACGAGGTGCGCTTCCTCAACGCCGATGGTTCTGAGCCGGAACCTGAGTTCATGCTCCCGGCCAACATCAGCGGCATACCGGCTAAGCTGCGCCTGCCGCTGACGGATGGGAAGAAGTACTCGGCACAGACGGTCAACGGTGAGATCCTCACCATGGACGAAGATGGTGCGATCAACGTGCCGCTTCGCCAGCGTATGGTGATCGAGGTTTGGCCTGTAGACTAGCTTACTGACCTGGCGACAAGCTGGCTTGGGCTTTAGCTCGGGCGCTCAATCACTATATTACCTGTGCTTGGAAAGGCGGGTGGAAGTGATCACGAGCGTGAAGGACCGCATCGAAAATCACGAGAAGGCGCTGGAGAAGATCGCTGTCGACAAGATCGACCCCGGGTCGCTGCTGGACGAGAAGGGCAATGTCCTTCTCGACCAGGTAGTCTGTGCTGATTCGATCAAGGCGCTGAACGATGCCCCCGAAGGCTGGGCTGACCTGGTCTTTGCCGATCCGCCGTTCAACATCGGCTACCTGTACCACGGCTACGATGACCGGCTGAAGACCGAGGACTACCTGAAGTTCTCCGAGGACTGGATGCGGGCTATCCACCGTGCGCTCAAGCCGGACGGGTCATTCTACCTTGCCATCGGGGATGACTACGCGGCCGATCTCTGCGTGATCGCTCGCCGCAAGATCGGCTTCACCATGCGCAACTGGATCATCTGGCACTACACCTTCGGCCAGCAGACCCGCACCAAGTTCGCCAGGAGCCACACGCATATCCTGTATTTCACCAAGAGCGAGAAGGACTTCACCTTCAACGCCGATGCCGTGCGTGTGGCTTCCGCACGCCAGCTCGTCTACAACGACAAGCGTGCCAACTCCAAGGGCAAGGTGCCCGACGACACCTGGTATCTCCGCCCGCAGGAGACGCCTGAGCCGTACTTTGATCCCGGCAGCGATACCTGGTATGCCTCGCGCGTCTGTGGCACCTTCAAGGAGCGTGAGGGCTGGCATGGCTGCCAGATGCCGATTGCCGTGCTGAACCGCATCGTGCTTGCATCGTCAAACCCGGGTGATGTGGTGCTCGATCCGTTCAACGGCTCGGGCACGACTGCCGTGGCGGCCATGCTGCTTGGCCGGCGCTATGTGGGCATCGACCAATCCCCGCAGTATGTGGCACACGCGCGCAAGCGACTGGCGGCCACGCGCGAGGCAATGGAGGCAAAGAAGGCGCAGGCAACCATCCCCGAGGGCTCCGCGCAGGAGTTGGTGAAGCTCGCCGAGGAAGCGGCGGCGGCCGAGCGCGAGTCGCGCCTCTTTACCGACACCGACGCCTTCGGCCGCAAGCGCGTCTCTCGCTGATCGTTCAGGCGTTCGGGTCCAGCACCACCTTCACGCAGCCGTCCTGCTTGTACTTGAACATCTCGTATGCGCGTGGCGCCTGCGTGAGCGGGAAGCGGTGCGTTATCACGAACGATGGATCGATCTCACCGGCTTCGATCCTCCCCAGAAGCGGCTTCATGTAGCGCTGCACGTGGGTCTGTCCCATGCGGAAGGTAAGGCCCTTGTTGAAGGCCGCTCCCATGGGGATCTTGTCCAGCAGCCCACCATACACGCCCGCTAGTGACACGGTTCCTCCCTTGCGGCAGCAGTGGATGATCTGCCGCAGCACGTGCGGGCGATCGGTGCCGAGGTAGGTCTGCGTCTTCACGCGATCGATGATGGCGTCCAGGGTTGTGCCGTGCGCCTCCAGGCCGACCGCATCAATGCAGCGGTCCGGCCCGCGCCCGGCGGTCAGGTCCTTGAGCTTGTCGTAGATGTACTCGTCGTTGTAGTTGAGTGTGGTAACGCCCTGGGCAGCGGCCATTTGCAGACGCTCGGGATTGGAGTCGATGGCGATCACCTGGGCGGCGCCCAGCATGATGGCCGAGGCAATGGCAAACTGACCGACCGGCCCGCAACCCCAGATGGCCACGGTGTCTCCCGACTCGATCTGGGCGTTCTCGGCGGCCATGTATCCCGTGGGAAAGATGTCGGAGAGGAACAGCACCTTCTCATCGGACAGCCCCTCGGGGATCTTCAGTACGCTCACATCGGCGTACGGTACACGGGCATACTGCGCCTGGCCGCCGGCGTAGCCACCGAGCATGTGGGTATATCCGAACAGCCCGGCCGGCGAGTATCCCATCAGCGTCTCGGCCATGTACGAGTTCGGGTTGGAGTTGTCGCACAGCGAGTAAAGCTGCTTCTGGCAGAAGAAGCAGCCGCCGCAGGAGATGGTGAAAGGTACCACCACGCGATCGCCAATCTTCAGGTTGGTGATCGCTCCGCCAACCTCCACGACCTCCCCCATGAACTCATGCCCCAGGATGTCGCCGCGCTCCATG
>JAKORQ010000343.1 GCA_029777755.1 Planctomycetota bacterium | reverse complement strand
GCGCGCTGCGAGGAGATCCTCGCCAGCTACATCTATCCCGAAGGCTTCTCGCGCGAGCATGCCATGAGCCTCTTCGTACCAAGCCTGCTGAAAGTGGCGGATCTGCCCCAGATCGCCGGCCTGGTCGCCCCGCGCCGGCTGCAGATCGCGAGCGCTGTAGATGGCGGCGCCCGCCCGCTCTCGCCAGCCGAGCTCTCCAGCAGCTTTGACCTCACGCGCCAGGTCTATCAGCACGCCGGCGCCGAAGGGGCACTCGTCCTGGAGTAGCCCCTTTGGGATAACAAGCCTTGCGGGGCAGCGCCTGCGCCCGAATTGGGGGCACGCGCTGCCCCGCTGTGCGCGTGAACCACACCCGCCTGCCAGCCCCCAGCATCCCCACGCCCGTGCCGGAGAACTCCGCCCGGCTGCCTTAAAGCTCATTTAACAACCGCTTAATTCCCTCTTCACGGCGGCAGGCGGGCGATGATGGTAGAATAGAGCCTGACGATAGGAACAGGAGGTGCCTTTCGGTCCACACACTCGTGAACCCCGCACGAAAGGCGATGCGAATGATGGCACGAAAAGGTTTCACTCTAATTGAATTGCTCGTTGTTATTGCGATCATCGCCATCCTGGCAGCGATCCTCTTTCCTGTCTTCGCGCGGGCGCGCGAGAACTCAAAGCGCACCAGCTGCCTGAGCAACCTGAAGCAGCTGGCCCAGGGGGCCCTGATGTATGCCCAGGATTACGATGAGCGGCTCCCCGTCAACTCGACGCAGGGCAATTCGCTGCTGCCGGTCGTTCAGGGGCTCTGGCCCTACGTGAAGAACCGGGCGATCTTCTACTGCCCATCAATCCAGGTGCTCTCGGTCGCCAATCCGCTGCTCAACAACACCGATGCCAACTGGAACGCGGGCAACATTGGCTACTACTTCTGGTCTAGCTGGGGCTTCCACGAGCACACGGGGCCGTTCCTGGATCGGCATCCCCCGCGACAGCTCACTCTGTCGCACGACCCGGATCTCTGGATGTGGAGCGATGTCTTCGGCGCCTTCTACTGGCAGCAGAACATCCCCTTCTCGCACAACATG
>JAKORQ010000342.1 GCA_029777755.1 Planctomycetota bacterium | reverse complement strand
GCGCCTGCGTTCGCGCCAGTCGCCCGCCAGTGAATACTGGCGCTGCAAACCGTCGGGCAGATGGAGCGTCAGGTGAGAGCCGGGCTCGAAGGCCGGCAGCTCGCCGCCGGCCACTGCCTCCAGGCCGATGCGCAACACATCCCTCGCCTCGGCCTGAACCGAGACGACGCGCAGCCGCAGAAGGGTCATGTATTTACACCGGCCTGGTGAGGCGCTTTGACAGGAATGACCGCGGAAGCTTTCTCCGTGGTCTCCGCCGCCCGTTCGGCCGCTACCAGCTTGCCGAGAGTCCAGCGGAAGTGCGATAGCGGGGCATCGGCGGCCACGGCCAGCATCTTGAAGTCCGGGTCGGTATCGAGCACTTTCTGCTGCGCCTCGATGAAGTGCATGTCCTCCATGAAGCCATCGATGATGCTCTGGTGCAGTGATCGCGAGACGTTGTGGTCCTCGCCTTCGAAGTTGTTCAGGTAGGTCCAGAAGAAATGAGTGGTCCGGCGCGTCTCGGGTGTCATGAACTGGACGTTGCAGTACTCCCGGCTGCCTTCGCGGTTGCCCTTCTCTGAGCCGCTGCCCGCAGGTGAGAACAAGGTCTGCAGATAGAAGATGCCCGGGATGAACATCGTGCCGATGTTGCGGCGGTCCACGTTCCGGTCCTTCTCCTCGGCGGGAAGTACCTTGCGATGGAAGGGCGGCGGCGCAGCATCCATGTGCCAACGCTCCACACGGAACCCGTTCGACATGCGCTCGATGGCGACCGGCTTGGTGACGTAGGCGTACTCCTCCGAGCCGCCCAAGGTGTTGGTGTGCACGAAGGCCAGGTGGGCGAAGTCGGCCAGGTTGTCGACGATCAGCAGCCAGTTCGCGTCGTAGTGCAGGTAGTCGGGAATACCTGTCCACTGGGGGTCGCGCAGGAACGGGAAGTCGATGATGTCGGCCGGGTCGGCTTTGGCGGGATCGCCCATCCAGATCCAGACCACATGATCCTTTTCCACGACGGGGTAGCTCTTGACGCCCAGTTTTGGGGGGATCATCTCCTGGCCAGGGATCTGGATGCACTTGCCGGTGGCGTCGAACTTCAGGCCGTGGTACATGCAGCGCACGCAGTCGCCCTCCCGCCTGCCCAGGTGAAGCGGCACCCCCCGATGGCAGCAGCGGTCTTCCAGTGCGACGATCTTGCCGGTCTCGGACTTGTACAGGAGAACGGGCTCCTCCAAGATGGTGCGCGGCAGCATCTTGCCGTCGATCAGCTCATGGTCCCAGGCGGCGACATACCAGCAGTTCTTCAAAAACATCGGGGGTGCTCCAGCGGGTCAATGCCCGTATCGTTGAGATGAGAGAATCCTAGGGATCGCAATGACTTGGATCAATGCTCTCTGCTGGCTGCTGTGTTCCGAAACCTGAACAATGAACTGGGACGACTTCGATGCTTTCTGCCAAGTAGTGGACCACGGAGGTTTCAGCGCCGCTTCCCGCGCGTTGGATCGTCCCAAGTCCAGCCTGAGTGCTTCGGTGTCGCGGCTGGAGGCCGAGTTGGGCATGCGCTTGCTGGAGCGCACCACGCGCCGCCTGCGACT
>JAKORQ010000341.1 GCA_029777755.1 Planctomycetota bacterium | reverse complement strand
GTCTCAGGCATACAGGGACACTGCGGAGCTCGCGAGAATCCTGGCTGATGAGGAGGAAAAGCTGGCGAAAGGGCTCATGTCCCCCGAAATGCAAGACGACTGAGCCGCGCCACCTGCGCGATAGCCTGGCATTACCAATCAGAGTCCGCGATGATGGTGGATACCGGGAGCCAGCTCGATGTCCTGATGTCTTCCGCGTCATAGCCCAACAAGAACACGCCGCGCCCATCCCACGGGGCGGGTACCACGAATGCATCGATGCCGTACAGGCCAGGCGTGCGGAGAAACTGCAGGTCCTTGATCGTGCGGGGGGCATCGCCAAGGGCGATCACGCCCAGTCCTCCGCCAGCGAGGAGAATGTATCCGCCGACCTCAGCAATCGCGACGCAGGACTGCAAGGCGTGATTTGCAGATTGGGTGGCTTCATCCGCTGGCTCGGAATCGAACATCGAAGCAAAGGCTGGCTTCCGTGCCTCCGCTGCACCCCAATGGGCGTCCTCAACGAAGTCGGTCAGTGCCAATCGCCAGAGATGCGTGCTGGCGACGCCATGATTGATGCCTTTGGAGAGGCACCACAGTCCGGTGGCACCCAGGAACGGGTGGATGATGCGCTCGTACGTCGTATGGTGCGGCAGGCGGATGGTGTCCCGGTGGGTTGGCGCTTCGGAGCCAGGCAGGTCGTATAGCAATAGCCATTTCGGGGTCACGATGTCATCGACGACGACCAGGGTGTCGCCCAGCAGGTGCAGGCCATCCACGGCCTTGCCTCGCTTCATGATGTCCTGCGGTAACGGCACGGCCATCCAGTCTGAACTCGCCGATGGTGTCCGTTGCCAGAGTGCTTCGTGATTCGGGCCCTTGCCACCGATGAGAAGGCGATCATGCATCGCGAGGGCGGCATGCCCGACACACCCGCTGGGCAATGGCGAAAGCGGCAGGATTTCGCGCAACCAGGGGGCGGCCGCTAGCAATTCGAACATGCCTGCGCGGGTGTTTTCGCGATCCATCACCGCCAGGAAGCGGCCATCCTCGGACAGGACATTGCGTGCGTCCGGATCGCCTGGCGCCGCTGCCAATACCTCCAGTTGGCCATCTTGTGTCGCACACAGGTGCGCTACACCATTTCGGGGTACCACAACACGGGAGACCAGGTTGCTCATTGCGAGATGTCCATGTTCGTAGTGTTTCGACGGTGTGGGAATGCACGCTGCTGG
>JAKORQ010000340.1 GCA_029777755.1 Planctomycetota bacterium | reverse complement strand
GCTTACGTCGCCCATGTAAAGATCGCTGAGAACGACATCTATGTTCTCGTCGAGATAGCCGATCGCCTTGTCGGCGTTTTCCGCCGTGTAGACGCTGTACCCCTCGTTTCGCAGCACCTGGCTGACTGCGCGACGTTCTGCCTCATGGTCCTCCACAACCAAAAGCCGGCCTGCACTGCTCATTTTGTCCAGTTCTCCGCTCAGATAACTGACTGTGCTCACGTCAGATGGTCATACCATAGCCATGAACCGGCTGCCAACGCCTATTTGTCGCACTCTTTTGGCGATCCGGCACGACATGTGGACCTGCGACGCTCTACAAGCCCGGCAGATTTGCCGCTTCTAGTACAGCAGAGGTTGCAGGATACAATCTGTTGACCGATGTTGCGCTGGCTTGGAACGTTGAAACTGCCACTCGCCGCGAAGTGCGAACTGCTCTTCGGGGCGGCCGTTGCGCTTGTGATCCTTTCTGCCGTATCGGTCCCCTGGCTGCGCATGGAGCAGCTCACCAAGCAGGTCAACGAAAGAGCCGCCGAGGCGCTGGTGAACAGCGCCCTCGATGAACATGTCGCCTACTGGACGCGCCAGAAAGCCCGCACCGGAGAGCCTGATCCTGCTTCGCCGACGCAGATCGAGCAGCAACCCAGCACTCTGCCGGCCACTGGCCCTGCGGAGATCGCTTCCGCTGCCGCCGCTCCAAGTGCGACAACGTCTCCCGCTACCCCGACAACCGCGCTGTCCTATCCCATGCAGTATGGTCCGGCCAAGCTCGTGCTGCTGGAGCGGCTTGCGGAAAGCGGCAACGCCCTCGCCAAGCGCACGGCGAGTCGAGTCGATACCAACGCCTCGGAGGATCGCTACTGGAAGCTGGCCCGCGAAGGAGACAACTACCGTTACCTGTTCGGGCGAACGCTCCACAGCGAGCCGCGCTGCCTGAACTGTCACACTGTCCCGACGCGGGCGCTGCTGCCAGCGCATCCCGATGCAATCGGCATCGCCACCGTGGAGTTCCCCTCGCAGGTGGACGTCAATGAACTGCTACTTAACCGCCTGTACATCTCGCTGGCGGCGTTGATTTCCGGCACGCTGGCCGTGAGCTTCTTCTACCTGATCATCTCGCGGCTGATCCTTCAGCCGGTACGCGTGCTCCAGGAGACGGCCGAGAAGGTCTCGGAAGGGGACCTGAATCTGCGCACGCACATACCCTCCGGCGATGAGTTCCAGGTTCTCTCGCAGACGTTCAACCGCATGTTGGAGAATCTCAAGGAGGGCGAAGATCAGCTCCGTGCCATCAACCAGACACTCGATCTGAAGCTGGCCGAACTGTCGGAGTCGAACCTTGCCCTGTACGAGTCGAATCGCCTCAAGAGCGAGTTCCTGGCGAATGTCAGCCACGAGTTGCGCACGCCGCTCAACTCAATCCTTGGATTCGCCGAGCTGCTGCGCGATAACAACAAGTCTGACCCCAAGACAGCACGCTATGTGCAGAACATCATCACCAGCGGCAAGTCGCTGCTGGAGCTGATCAATGACCTGCTTGACCTGGCGAAGATCGAGGCAGGGAAGATGGAGGTGCGCCCGGCCGAACTGAGCCTCACCGACATGTTCGAGGGGCTGACCGGCATCCTTCGTCCGCTGCTGGAGTCGAAGTCATTGGTTATGAAGGTGAGCATCGCCAGCGATGTGCCCCTATTGCACACTGATGGCGCCAAGCTCCAGCAGATCCTCTACAACTTCCTGTCCAACGCTATCAAGTTCTCGCCAACCGGCGCACAGATAGACCTGTCGGCCGTTCGCCTGGGTGAGTCGCGCGTGCGCATCAGCGTGAAGGATCGCGGCCCGGGTATCCCGGCCGACAAGCAGCTCATCATCTTCGAGAAGTTCCGCCAGGTCGACGCCAGCCATACCCGCCAGTACGGCGGCACGGGCCTTGGCCTTGCGATCTCGCAGGACCTGGCGACTTTGCTGGGCGGCAAGATTGGCGTTGATTCACAGGAAGGGGCTGGCTCCACCTTCTGGCTGGAACTGCCCATCAGGATCGACGCCAAGACCGCGGACGTGCGCAATCGCCACTCATGAGGACTGTCGACCGATTCCCGGCTGCGCGTGTAGAGTAGTTCCGCCAAGAGTGGAGCTGGCGGCCTCCGCCCGCGGGCGGTGAGGTGATCCTTGACGAGCATGTGACATCATGGCCAGGGAAACCGGAAGACGCACATCAGTTCCCCGTTTTCACCGCAAGGCTACGAAGCAACTGAGTAACCTTTGACCTCTCGATGCCGGTCAATGCTGGTTGGGCAGTCTTCTTCCGATTCGACGTCCCGTGGCTTGAGGATAAGCCGCTCCACTTGAGGTTGAGCAGCTCTGGAGGTTGATCAGCACTATTCCACCGCCACTGGCGTGCTGCCATCGGGGCACTTGGCCTGCATCTGCGCGAGCGCCATGGGATTGAGCACGACCCAGTTCTTGTCGTTGGGCCGCTTGACCTGCTTGCCGCCCATCTCGGCCCTGGCGACTTCCTGTGAATTGGTGATCTGCCTGCCGGCGGCGCGATCTTCCCTGAATCGATCGAGAATCGCCTTGGCCTGGTCGTTGTAGCGCTCCAGGTATCCAACGAACTCCTTGCCGTCAGGGCACCTGAAGACATAGGCGCGCACCGCCTGCTTGCCCTGGTACTCGAATGGCGGAATCTTGTCGATACTGTCGGGGAACCATGTGGCGCCATCATCGACGGTGTAGAAGGCCCTGGTTGGCTCGGACGGGCCGCTGCTGCTGCCACTCGCCAGCCAGAAGATCGCCAGTACAACAAGAACTGCCACGACGATGCCACCTGTGAGCATCGGTTTTTCGTTAAGTGTGTTGCGGAGACTCATCGCAGTGTTTCCTCAGGGCGCGAACTCTAGGAAAACGGGCCAGCCGCGCACGGCTGGCCCGCTCTGATGTCCCAATTTGGAGGATGATCAGCGGTTCACGTAGAACATGCGACGCGGGATGGCGCCGATCTTCACGCCTTCAACGTGCCCGTCGGCGAACAGGATGTTGCAGACGGTGTTTTGGTTGTGGCGGAAGCGGATATTGGCGCGGTTGATGTCGCCATCGCGATTGTTCTGCTTGTTAAGTGCGTTCTGGGCCGCATCGCTGGAGAGGTCCAGGGTCGAGCCGGGCCAGATGCTGCCGATGGCGACCTGGCCATCGAGGCTTCGGCCATCGACCGTCGTTCCAGTGCCGGTGTCGATCAGGCCGTTGACGCCCCAGGCCCAACCATCAATGTGCGTACCGTAGATGG
>JAKORQ010000033.1 GCA_029777755.1 Planctomycetota bacterium | reverse complement strand
TTCCCTGCTGTTGACGACACCGGGCAGGACATCAAACCGGCTGCGATAGGTGCCGTGCTTCGGCGCGTACACCTCAAGCTGGTAAGCGCCCTCCGGGAGGTTGCTGAGCTCCACCACTCCGTCCGGGCCGGTTTTCGCCGTTGCCACCACATCACCGGTGATTGGGTCACTGAGCGTCACCGTGGCGTTCTCTACCTTCGGCTGACCCTCGACGTAGTAGGTGTAGTCATCAGTGACGGTGAATCGCGCATCGCCGGTAGCCAGCGAAAGTGCGCGGAAACTGAAGCCCACGTTGCGACTGGCGCCATTTGCGGAGGTGACGACGATCTGTCCCTGGTACAGCTGCAGCGGCAGATCCTCCGGCGGGCAAAGCTCCAGTGTGACCATGGCGTACTCGCCCGGGGCCAGGGATGCGATCTTTTCAGGCGACACCAGTCGCATCCAGTTAACCTCGGGTAGGAGAATGCTGATCTCACCACTGGGGGCGCTGCCGATGTTCCTGATGGCGATGTCGAGCGTCTTGCGCTCGCCGCGCACCATGCCGGCCTCCAGTGAAGTGGGATTGACCACCAGCGACGCCGACAGCGGCACCACGTTCACGGTGATCGGGATATCCACCATGGCGCCCTGGTCGGAGCGCAAACGCAGGCCGAGCGTCCCTTCGCCAAGATCAGGATTGCGCGCCTCCACCGTGTAGGTTAGCGTGACGCTGCCATTGCCAGGCAGAGTCTCCGGGACGGCCACCTCGACCATCATGCCATCAGGCACGCCGACCAGTTCCCAGTTCAGGCCGGTGATCGGGACACTGCTGCGATTGGTGACGGTGAGCGTCTTTATCACCGCCACATGCGGAGTGACAGTGAATCGCGCGCCATCCGCCTTCATACCAGCGATGGCAAAGCGGGCCTGCACATCAAACTGTGCAACCCCGGGATGAGTGGCGCCAACCTCGTAGTTGCCGGCCTCGGTGGCCAGCGGCCGGAAGATCGCCTGGTAGCTGCCATCCTCAGCGGTAAAGGCCGTGATCGTGCGAACCGTTCCGTTCACACGGACATGGACAGTCACAAACTCGTACGCAGCCGGCTCGCCGGTCTTTGTCCGGGTGGCCACGCCATGCAGAAGCACCGGCTGCCCGGCTCCATATACATCCTGGCTCACCCTGACGGTCGCGCTATACGCGGGGCTTACATGGATCGACGAGGAGGTCCTGGAGTTGTTCCCCTCCTTCAGTTCATCGATGGCGCCCAGTGTCTCGGTCTGTACCATGATGTAGACCCGGCCGATGATGTTGGGCAGCGACATATCGAAGCTGTTGGTGTAGCTACCGCCGGCGCCCAGCGCCACGTTGCGAGTGAATGTGCGCAGAAGCGTTGCGCGGCTGTCGATCACCGGGTATTCCGAGATGTAGACGCGATCATTCCATGAGCCGACGGCTGAGGCGATGCCACGGTTCTCCACCGTGTAGGAGATGGTCACCAACTCGCCCGTCTCACCGGTCGCTGGGACAAAGATATCGCTCACCACAAGGTCGGGCAGATCCCCCTCGGTGATGCTGATGACCACCGAGCTGCCGCCGTACCCGAACGCCGAGGCACTGATGGTGACGTTGCGCGTTCCATTGACTGCGCTATCGGGCACGGCCGAGACGGTGGCAGTCACCGAGTCTGCGCCATCCGGTATCAGCACTCTCGCCGGCACCGTGGCGGCCGAGGTATCACTGGAGACCAGATCGACCCACAGGTCGCCGGTACTGCCCGTGTTCCTGCGGATCGTGATCGTTCCAGTCGAATCCTCACGGATGCTGGTGCTGCTGGTACTCATGCTCAGCACCGGGCCATCATCCTCAGTGATAGTGATGACGAGCGTACTCTTGCCCGCTTCCTGCGGCTTCTGGGTAAATGAGTCGACCACCCTCGCCGTGATCGTGACCGGGCGATCTCCACTCACGTCATTGTTGTTGCTCGTACCGATAGTGAAGCTGGCACTCTTCTGGTAGGCGGGAATCTTCACATACGCCGGCATGAGCAGCTGCCCGGCCGCGCCGGTAAGCTGAACATACACGTCGATCGGAGTTGCCGTGCTTCGCGTTACCGTGACCACGGTTGCATACGCCCCTGCCGCCTCAGATATGGTGCTTGCCTCGGCCGACAGTGACAGCATTGGCACATCATCATCCACAAACGCCACCTGGTCGGCACTGGAGACATAGCCCTCGGCCGCAGCGGTGATGCGGATGGACTGCTCACCATCGATGTAGATATTGTCCTTCACCGCTCCATAGACGTCGACATACGCATGGCCGTCGGGGATAACAACCGAGTACGGCACGCGGATGCGGTTCTCATCGCTGCTGGCGAGATATACCAGCAGATCACCCTCGGGAGCGGTATTCCTCCAGACACGGATGTTCAGACCCTGCTCCCCTGCCAGTTCGCTTACCGGGTCAGGAGAGACCTGCACCCGCAGCGTGGGTACATCATCATCGGCGACCCTGACGGTCGCCTCCGCCGCTACATACCCCTCGGCACTGGCGGATAGCGTTATCACCGCGTCTCCATCCACCTGGTCGTTATTGACTGGCGTAACGAGGAATGTGATCGTGCTGGAGCCGGCCG
>JAKORQ010000339.1 GCA_029777755.1 Planctomycetota bacterium | reverse complement strand
GAAAGGGATTGATCGGGATGCACTCCACCGGGCAGACCTGCACACACTGGGGTTCGCCGAAATGCCCGACGCACTCCGTGCATCGCTGCGGGTCGATCTCGTAGAACGACTCCCCCATCGAGATGGCCTGGTTCGGACACTCCGGCTCACAGACATCGCAGTTGATGCACTCGCTGGTGATCATCAACGCCATGGATGCATCCCCACCGCCGGTGCTTCGGCCAACGGCATCAGACCTGCGCGATGCGCCGCTGCAGACGCTCCAGCACCGAAGGCGCGACGAATTTCGAGACGTCACCACCCAGCACCGCGATCTCGCGAACGAAAGTGCCGCTGACGAACTGGTACTGGTCGCTGGGTGTCAGAAAGAGCGTCTCCACCTCCGGCATGAGTTGGCGGTTCATACCGGCCATCTGGAACTCGTACTCGAAGTCACTCACGGCCCGCAATCCCCTGACCACCACCTTGCCGCCATGCTCGACGACGAAGTTGCGCAGCAGGCCGCGAAAGGCGATCACCTCGACATTCGGATACGGCCTGGCCAGTTCCTGAGCGATCTCCAGCCGCTCATCGAGGCTGAACATGGTCCGTTTGTGGTGGCCAGCTGCCACCGCCACCACCAATCGACTGAAGAGACGGCTGGCCCGTCGCATCAGGTCCTGATGACCCAATGTCATCGGGTCGAAGGTTCCGGGATAGATCGCGGTGAGTTCCTGTGGCACCGGGGTCAAGACGGGCTCCTGCTCTGTGAGCCCGAAGTGTAGTCGGACGACGGACTGTTTGATCGACGCAACAGCTGAAAGTGCACCTGACCCGCACGTCCCTGCCGCCAGGTGTCCCAACCTTCTGCGCGCTGCCGCTCCGGGTCGAAGGGCGCCTGATCTTCCTGGTAAAGCCAGCCATCCGGTCGCAGGTGCGCTGCGGCAGCGGCCCGCAGTGCATCACCCCAGCGCAGGGCATATGGCGGATCCAGCAGAATCAGGTCGAAGCTTCCCGCCGCAGGGCGCCGCAGCCAGGCGAGACTGTCTGCCTCCAGAACCTGCACCTGCGCCGGAGCGG
>JAKORQ010000338.1 GCA_029777755.1 Planctomycetota bacterium | reverse complement strand
GCGCCCTCGAGAAGGACTGCCCCCGGCCGCTCTTCCTGCAGCTGCCCGAGGCCATCGCCCCGGCTGTTGTAACCTGGGCACCTGATCTGTGGAGCATCAGGCAGTTTGTGGCGGTGCTGCCTCATGATGAGAACAACGCGCCGGCCGAGATGGTCGATGCGGAGACCTTTCGGGAAGAAACCGTGGAAATATCACAGAAGGCTGAGTGTTTCCGCGAGGATGGGTCCCTGCTTACGGCGCTGGAGACAGCGCGGGAGGCCGTCGATCGTTTCCGGTTGCTGCGCGCCAGATTGGGCGATACGCCTCAGGTGTTGCGTGATATCTCCATTAGTCTCAACAAGCTCGGCGATATGGCGTGCGAGTCGAGCAACCTCCCGGCCGCCATGGCGGCCTACCGTGAAAGTTTGGAACTATGCAGGCAACTGCGGGCAAGCCTGGGCGATACGCCCCAGGTGCTGCGCGATCTTTCGGTCAGTCTTGAAGCACTTGGCGATGCCGAGGGTGAGGCGGGCCATCTCCCGGCCGCCATGGCAGCCTACTGTGAAAGCTTGGAAATCTGTACACAACTGCGGGCAAGTCTGGGCGATACGCCTCAGGTACTGCGTGATCTTTCCATCAGTCTCGACAGGGTTGGCGATGTCGAGGGTGAGGCGGGCAAGCTCTCGACCGCTAAAGCGGCTTATCACGAAAGCCTCGAACTCCGCAGACGACTGCGGGCAAAGCTGGGAGATACGCCTCAGGCACTGCGTGATCTTTCCATCAGTCTCGAGAAGCTTGGTGATGTGGAGAGCCTAGCGGGCCATATCCCGGCCGCTACGACGGCCTACCGTGAGAGCATGGAGCTCAGCAGGCAATTACAAACTACCGTGGGCGACACGCCCCAGGCGCTGCGCGATCTTTCCATCTGTCTCGAAAAGCTTGGCAATGTCGAGCGCGAGGCAGGCCGTTTCCCGGCTGCCACAGCGGCCTATCGAGAAAGTCTGGAGCTCCGTAAGCAATTGCGGGCGAGCCTGGGCGACACGCCCCAGGTGCTGCGTGATCTCTCCATCAGTCTTGATAGGCTGGGAGATATGGAACTCGATACGGGGAGTTTAGCGGCCGCTACTGTTGCCTATCGCGAGAGCCTGGAACTCCGCAAGCAACTGCGTGCGAGCTTGGGCGACACTCCCCAGACGCTCCGTGATCTCTACATCAGTCTCAACAGGCTTACCGATGTCGAGCGCGAGGCGGGCCACCTTAATGCGGCAATGGAGGTCTCTCGTGAAAGCCTGGAGCTCTGCCGACGGCTGCGTGCGAACTTTGGTGATACGCCCAAGGCGCTGCGCGATCTCTCCATCAGTCTCAAAAAGCTCGGCGATCTGGAAGCCGAGACAGGCAATCTTGCCGCCGCCGAAGCAGCCCGTCTCGAGAGCCAGGAGCTTCTTGCCCAGCTTGAGCGGGTTTCGAATGAGCCGCCTCCATCACTGGACATCGGTCAATCACCGTAGCGCTTCGCTCCCGGATAGCCTTCGCTACCCCGGGGCGAAGAGGGCACTTGGTAGGCACTGGCCATCGATCCAGCCAGCGCCCCCCGCATCACATCCCCAGGTACGCCGCCCTTACCTGCTCATCCTCACTCAGCTCCCGCCCGGTGCCGGTGAGGGTGACGCTGCCGGTTTCCAGCACGTAGCCGCGGTCGGCGATGGCCAGGGCCGAGAAGGCGTTCTGCTCGGCGAGGATGATCGACATGCCCTGGGC
>JAKORQ010000337.1 GCA_029777755.1 Planctomycetota bacterium | reverse complement strand
GGTGGCTTTCACCATGGTGTCGCTCGCCGAGAACGCGCGCGTGCCCATCGACAACCCGGCGACGCACCTCGAGCTCACGATGATCCACGAAGCCCTGATCCTCGAGTACTCGGGCCGTCACCTGGCACTGATGGAATGGGCGGCGAGCCTGAAACTCTTCGCCTACTCTTGCATCGGTCTGGCGTTGTTCTTCCCGTCGGGTGTGGCCGAGGCGCAGGCACCGCTGGCCATGCTGCTCGCACTCCCCGTGCTGCTGTTCAAGCTCGCAATCGGCGGCTTCCTGCTGGCGGTGCTTGAAACGCTCAGCGCCAAGCTGCGCATTTTCCGGGCCCCCGAGTTCCTCGCCACCGCGTTCCTGCTCGCGGTGATCGGCATGCTCGTCCATCTGTTGCTTGCGCGCTGACATGGGCGAGCTGCTCACGCAGTCCGTCAACCTGCTGGGCGCAGTGCTGTTGATGCTCGCATTTGCGATGGTTTCCCAGCGGCGCATCCTCTCCCTGATCCACCTCTTCACCCTGCAGGGGGCGACCTTGGCGCTTGTCACCGCCATCGTCGGCTACGTGACGGACCAGCACCATCTGTACCTCTCGGCGGGGCTCACTTTCCTGCTCAAGGTGCTGCTCATTCCCTACATGTTGCATCGGTTGATCGATCGCCTCGGCATCCGCCGGGATATCGAGACGCTCATCAACATTCCGACCACGATGCTGATCGGGATCGCAGTCGTGATCTTCGCCTTCAACCTCGCGATCCCCATTTCGCATCTCTCGGCGGCGGTGGCCGGAGGCACGATCGGTATCGCGCTGGCCTGTGTGCTGCTGTCCTTCCTGATGATGATCACCCGGGCCAAAGCCGTGCCTCAGGTCATTGGCTTCCTGGCCATGGAGAACGGCTTGTTCTTCGCGGCGACTTCCGCCACGTACGGCATGCCGATGGTCGTCGAACTCGGCATCGCGCTGGACGTGCTCGTGGGCGTTCTGATTCTGGGCGTCTTCATGTTCCAGATCCGCGAACAGTTCGACAGTCTCGACATCCGGCACCTCGAGAAATTGAAGGAAGACTGAGTTGGAGCTCGCCCCGGGGGCCCTCGCCATTCTCCTAGCCTGCCCGGTCGCAGGCGCAATGGTGCTGGCTATGGTCGGCCACCGCGACAGTGCACGCGACGTCAACGTCGTCTTCAGCCTCGGCACATTCTTGGCGGCGTGCGTCCTCACGGCGGAGATCATCCGGTCGGGACCGACGCTGCTGTGGAACCGCGAGTTCTACATCGACCCGCTGAATGTCTTCCTGGTCACGTTGACGGCATTCGTCGCATTGACGACAGCGATCTTCTCGCGCCCGTACATGCGAATCGAGCGTGACCACGGCAAGATGACGCCGCCGCGCATGCGGCTGTACCACAGCATGTACCAGCTGTTCAGCTTCACCATGCTGCTGGCGCTGACCACCAACAACCTCGGCATCATCTGGGTGGCGATGGAGGCGGCCACGCTCACCACGGTGCTGCTGGTCAGCGTCTACCGCACCG
>JAKORQ010000336.1 GCA_029777755.1 Planctomycetota bacterium | reverse complement strand
CGAATTCTACCGTTCCGGCAAGCGGCTGGAAGCCCTGCGCGCCATCGAGCGCGAGCGCCCGTCGCAGAGCGCCAACGATGTTCGCCGCAAGATGCTGGCGGTCTGCGCCGGTGCGGATGGCGATCTCGATACGGTGATCGAGGCGTTGCTGGCTGAACTGGCTGATGGACAGGATGATTCACTGCGGCTCATCGACCGGGTCGGGCTGGCGGAGTTTTTCTGGAAAGAGGTTTCAGCGCGCTATGGCTATGCGCCGGATGCCCCGGACTTTCAGGATTTTGCCATCACGTTGTTTTCCAGTGCCTGGGCGCGGGCCATGGGGGAGACTGCGCCCCTGAATACCGATGCCGCGCTGATGTTCCGCCGCTGGAGCGCCTCGCGCCGGTGGGGTGAAGCGTTCGAGAAGCTGTCGGGCGACTATCAGGATGTGCTGAAGATCAGGGATGATCTGGCCTCGCGCGATTTCCGCATCCTGATCCCGCATGACCATTTCGAGGAAGTGGACCGGCGGATCGTTGTCGCCATCGTTGAAGGGCTGGCCCAACACAGCCTGCCGGCGACAGATGTGCTGAAATGGGTGCGTGATCGCCGCCAGAGCCACTGGTATGGCCGTTACGCCGATGTCTATCAGGCCATCGGCTATGCTACGGAGTTCCAGCAGGCCCTGGCCGAAGCTGATCTGACGATGACCAGCCTGTCCGATGGCGTGAAGCGCTATTCCGCAAGCTGGTTCCGGCTGGACCAGCTCTACCGCAAGTTCATCTATCACATGCAGAAAAGCGGGCAGTCGGGGCTGCTCTCCGCGCTCTATGAGGCGGTCGAGAACCGCTACACCACGAATTTCGTGCTGAAGCTGAACGACGCCTGGCAGGATCAGGTGGCCCGCCTGACGGACTGGGCGATTCCGGGCTTTCCGCGTCAGATGGATTTCTACCGCGAACAGGCCGCAGAGTTCAGGCGCAAGGACCAGAAGGTCGTGGTCATCATCTCGGACGCGCTGCGCTATGAGGTGGCCGAAGAGGCGCTGCGCGAGATCCGCAAGCTCAACCGGTTTGATGCCGATTTGAAGCCGATGATCGGGGCCTTGCCCAGCTATACCCAGCTCGGAATGGCGGCGCTCTTGCCGCACCGGCAACTGACGATCCGGGATGACAATGATCTGGTGCTTCTGGACGGCGAAAGCACCATGGGTGCCGCCGCTCGTGAAAAGGCGCTGGCTGCTGGCCGGGCTGGAGACCGGGTAAAGGTTCTGGCGGCGAAGGATTTCATGAACCTTGGATCGTCAGAGGGCAAAGACCTCTTCCGGGATCATGACATCCTCTATCTCTACCACAACCAGATTGACGCGATTGGCGACAAGCTCGCCACCGAAGAGAATGTTCCCGCAGCGGCAGAGACCGCCATCGAGGATCTGGTGAAGCTGGTGCGCAAGCTGACCTCGGCCAATTTCTCGAACATCCTGATCACCGCCGACCACGGATTCCTGTGGCAGCACCGGGCGTTGGAAGAGAGCGGTTTTGCGCTGAGTGAGCCGGAAGGCGACATCGTTACACGCAACCGGCGCTATGTGATCGGACAGGGCCTCAGCAGCAGCGGTGGCATGAAGAAGTTCACGGCCTCGCAGCTTGGGCTGGGGGGTGATCAGGACATCCTGATCCCGAACTCGATCAACCGCCTGCGCGTGAAAGGATCAGGCAGCCGCTTTGTCCATGGCGGGGCGAGCCTGCAGGAGGTCGTCCTGCCAGTCCTGCGTGTGGGCAAGCAGCGCAAGGAGGATGTCGGGCAGGTATCGGTGCAGATCATTCCGCCACCCCGTGCCCAGATCACCACGGGCCAGATCCAGATCACTTTCTATCAGGCGGAGCCAGTTACCGAGAAGCAGCAGCCCCGGCAGGTGCATGCAGCCATCTTTGCGGACGATGGAACACTCATCTCTGACGAAGCCGAGCTGGAGTTCGATTTCGCGTCCGAGAACCCGCGCGAGCGTGAGCTATCGCGGGGCTTCCTGCTGACCAAGGCGGCAGACGCCTATAACAATCAGACAGTCTTCCTGAAGCTGCGAACGCGCATCGGCAAGACCAGCCATTTCGAAGATCACGCTTCGCAGCCGCTGCTGCTGAAACGCGGGATCAGCACAGATTTCGATTTCTGAGGTGCCGATGTCGACCCTTGATGACAAGATCAATGAGCATTTTGCCGGTTTCGTGGTCCGTAAGGACCTGGTGAAGGCCGTGAAGGGGAACGCCATTGTCCCCACTTAT
>JAKORQ010000335.1 GCA_029777755.1 Planctomycetota bacterium | reverse complement strand
TCCGGTGCCTACTTCGCGACGCGCAAGAACACCATCGAGCTGCCGCACGATGCGCTGGCGCACAGCTACAACGCCGCTGACATGTGCGACAACAGGACGGGGCGTGCCCAGTCCTGGTTTGCCCGTGAACCTGCCAGCATGCCGGTCACGGAGATGACACGGGTTGCGGGTCAGTATGACTACACGCTGACACTGCTACTGCTGCCCGAGGCCGAGTGGCAGGGTGCGCGGCACGATGATGAGGAACCGGAGGAAGACACCTACGACCGCTTCATCCGAAACGGCCAGTACCCGGTGCGGTAGCTCATGGTGGATCGATCATGAGCGCCCACAAGTGGCAATTCGCCTCCCGTTTCCGCCGTCATGCATTTGGCTGGCGGTCCGACACGCCGGTGCAGCGGATCAAAGAAGCCATCACGGAGATCAAGCAGGTCGCCCGTAAGGAGCCCGTGCTCGCAGCTGAAGGAGCCATCACCCTGCTGGAAAGGCTCTCTCCGGCGCTGGAACAGGTGGACAGCTCATCGGGCGCACTGGGTTCGGCCGTCAACAAGGCCATCGATACCCTGGTGCCCCTGATCGTCAAGGCTGACGTCGAGCCGAAGCTGCGACAACGCTGGCTCGAACGCTTGTGGCAAGCGCTGCAGGATGACGAAATGCCCTACATCGAAGTGCTCGGCGATTACTGGGGCGAGTTGTGCGTGACGCCGGAGCTGGCGTCGCACTGGGCCGATGAGTTTTTGCCGGTCGTCGAGAGCGTGTGGAGCCCAAATGCATCGGGGCACGGATTCTTTAAGGGCACCAGCGCTTGCCTGGCATCCCTGTACGCGGCGGGTCGGCACCAGGAACTGTTGGCGTTGCTCGACAAGGCACGGTTCAAGTGGTGGCACGACCGGCGCTGGGGTGTGAAGGTATTGGCAGCGATGGGCAGGAAGGCAGAGGCAATCCGCTATGCCGAGGAATCGCGCGGTCTCAATGATCCTGGCTGGCAGATTGCCCAGGCCTGCGAAGAGATCCTGTTGTCCTCCAGTTTGCACGACGAGGCCTACCGCCGCTATGCCATCGAGGCAAATCAGGGCACCACGAATCTGGCGACGTTTCGCGCCATCGCCAAGAAGTATCCCCACAAGCAACCGGAAGAGATCCTACGCGACCTGGTAGCCAGCACGCCTGGCGCCGAGGGCAAGTGGTTCGCCGCTGCCAAGGATGCGGGCCTGTTTGATGTGGCGATCGAGCTGGGCACGCGCAGCCCGACCGATCCACGCACGCTGACGCGCGCTGCCCGTGACTACGCCGAGAAGCAGCCAGCATTCGCGCTCGCCGCAGGTCTCGCTGCGTTGCGCTGGATCTCTCTCGGCTATGGCTACGACATCACCGGCGCTGATGTGCTCGATGCTTATTCGGCAGTCACGCAGGCGGCGGAGAACGCTGGGTTGCCAACCCAGCAGGTCAACGAGCAGATCCGGGAAATGATCGCCAGCACCCAACCCGGAAATTCGTTGATGAAGACCATCCTCGCCCGTCATCTGGCGAACTAAAAGGGACCTGCTTTTCGCAGCAACCCGCATCGGTTCTCACGGCTCCGAAACTCCCTCATGGTGTCGGCGGCAGTCCATCCGGACAATTTCACTGCATGTGAGTTTGACCGAGAGGACCGCCACCAATGCATCAAATCAACCATCTACCACCGGAGCGGATGAC
>JAKORQ010000334.1 GCA_029777755.1 Planctomycetota bacterium | reverse complement strand
GTTTTGGCGGGCAGCGCTGCTTTCGTAAAACTTGTGAAAATAAGCATTTGCGCCGGATGCGATCGCATAGCGCCCAAGCCGCTCCCCGCCCCGGCGCCGGTCGCGCCAGGCTCGCCAAAACCTGCAAGTTCTGCGTTCATCTTAAGCCTGTACCCGTCCCGCTTCAGGCAAACGAAACCGCAGTCCACCAAGCATAGGAATCGGCCTGGCAGACACGAGCGAGAAATCGCACAAAAAAGACGATCTTCTTTCTAGCATTGTATTGTCCGGTTTTTCGCGACACGGAGAGGATCACCGAGCCGGAAGCCGCCGGGAGAAATCACCCTTGCAGATGCGTAATTGGCCGCTGGTTGCAGCAAGGAAGCTGAATATCGCTACATGTTGGGCATCCAGATTATTGCCAAGACAATACACAGCGCCCCGGGGTAATTGCTTGACACCCCCCAGCCGCGTAAGTACAATGGTCCACTTCGTCCGAGACGTTGGGTTAACGGTGTTAATCCCGGGCCGTCTGCATCGTGCGACGGTGTTGTCGGACGCGGGAATTGGGCATCCTCTCGGCGGTTACTCCGCCGGCGCGGGCCTTGTGAGAAGTACATGTTGACGTCTGAAGCTCCGACCCTGATGCAGCGTGTGCTGTTCGGCGGCGAGCCGAGTTTCATAACCGGCTTGATCTGGAGCCTTGCGCTGATCCTCGCCGTGCATCTGGCGTTCGTGTCACTGTTCGCGATGGCGGCGATCTGGGGTGAACGCAAGGTCGCAGGTCATTTCCAATGCCGCCCCGGTCCCAACCGCGTCGGCCCGTTCGGCCTGCTGCAGTCGGTGGCCGACGGCCTTAAGCTTTTGCTAAAAGAGGATATTCGCCCCAGAAACGCGGATCGCCTTTTGTTCCGCATGGCGCCTTATCTGGCGTTCGTGCCGGTTTTTATGGCGTTCCTGGCGCTGCCGTTCGGGCCGGAATGGACATTTGAGCCTCGTCTTTCCAGCGGCCTGTTCTGGCTGCTGGCGATACTTTCGGTCGAGATCATGGGCGTGATCCTGGCCGGCTGGTCGAGCAACAACAAGTGGTCGATCTACGGTGCGATGCGTGAAGCCTGCCAGATGGTCTCCTACGAGATCCCGCTGGGCATCTCGATCATCGTCGCCGTGATGGCGGCCGGCACGCTCAACCTGGTGCAGCTTGGCCACGTCCAGGCCGGCGGCATCCATACCTGGCTGATCTTCCGCAATCCGTTTACCTTCCTGGCGTTCTTCGTCTACTTTGTGGCGTCGCTGGCCTCCAACAAGCGAGCGCCGTTTGACCTGCCGGAATCTGAATCTGAACTGGTGGCAGGCTTCCATACCGAGTACAGCGGGCTGAGGTTCTCGTTCTTCTTCTTCGCCGAGTACGCCAGCATGTTTGTGGTTGGCGCGATCCAGACGGCGCTTTTCCTGGGCGGCTGGAATGATCCATTCGGGATAGTTGGCTACTACCACCAGAAGTGGACGGCTGAGGACTTCACCTTCGGGCTGGTGGCGCTAAATGCTGTAGCGGCTGGTATTTACACCGCCAAAGCGCTGCTGGTGGTCTGGGTACAGATGTGGCTGCGGTGGACTTTGCCGCGGCCGCGCATCGATCAAGTGCTATACGCATGTGTTAAGGTGCTTTTGCCGGCGGCGTGTGTTCTGCTGCTGGGAGCGGCGATTTGGCCGCTGATCGTCCCTGACCTGACGCTGCTTCCCTGGAGCCAGTACAACCCCTGGAGCTTTGGCGACTGGCGCGATGCCGGTGCGCTGGGCTCGCTGATCACCCAGTCGCTGCTGGCGATAGTTGGTGTCGGCCTGGCGGGGGCGTGCGTCGGCTGGGTGGTATACGCCTTCATGACGCGCAGCACGGTTCGCGTGCGGCTGTTTGAGGCCGAGCCTATCGAGGAAGAAGGTGCCCAGGCATGATTCATCCCCTGTGCAACATCTCGGCCGAGTGCGTATGCGATGCCCTGTTCTACCTGTTCGCGGCGATGGCGATCGGCGCTTCGCTGTCGGTGGTCGCCGCGAAGAACATCGTCCGCATGGCGGTGAGCCTGCTGGTGGCGCTTCTGGGAGTGGCAGGGCTGTACCTGAGCCTGAATGCGGAGTTCCTCAGCGCTGTCCAGTTGGTGGTGTACGCCGGCGGCACCCTGGTGCTGATCATCTTCGGCGTGATGCTGACCAACAACTCAACCTACCAGCTTTACAAGCCGCGACGGATTGAGGTGGTGGTCGGGACGGGGCTGGCGATCATGCTGGCGGTGGTGCTGGTAAGCGCCATCACGCGCAGCGATTTCCAGGACCGGCCAATCGGCGCGGATGAGGCGAATCCCGTCTTCCACCTTGGGCGGGCGCTGCTCGGTGACTTCTTGATCCCGTTTGAACTGATCAGCGTCCTGCTGCTGGCGGTGATGATCGGGGCGGCGTATCTCGCTAAGGCCCGGAAGCGGGAAAGCGAGGGCGGGAAATGATGACCCAGATGCTGGCTGCCGGCTCGATCGGGCTGATGCATTACCTGGTGGTGGCGGCGATCATGTTCTGCTGCGGCGTTGCCACCATACTACTGAAGCGCAACGCCATCGGGATCCTGATCGGCATTGAACTGATACTGAACGCGGCGAACGTTAATCTGGTCGCCTTCAACCGTTACCCGGCCCCCGGGGCGGGGGCGGTGGACGGCCAGATATTCGCCATATTCGTGATCGTGCTGGCGGCCGCCGAAGCGGCGGTCGCGCTGGCGATCTTGTTGAACTTCTATAACAACTTCGCCACCGTCGACGTGGAACGTGCAGATAACCTGAAAGGGTAAGGACAAGCGCGATGCCCTCGCCGGCACTACTGTTACTGATAGCAACCCTGCTGCCCCTGGCATCATTCGTTGTGCTATTGCTGTGGGGCAAGCGCATCGGCAATCCCTACGCCGGCCATATTGGGACGCTTGCCGTCGCCGGCAGCTTCGTCTGCTCCGTGCTGGCGATGATCTTCTGGCTCTATGCGGGGGCGGATAACAGCCTCTCCTGGGGAGCAAACAAGGCGCCCATCGAGATCTCTTTCCCGTGGATACCTACAGGTGATGCCCTCTGGCCGGCCGGCCATGCCCCGGCCAAGCCGGGCTACATGGACCTGAGCATCTACGTCGACAGCCTGACGGTCGTTATGTTCGTCATGATCACCATCGTGGCGACATCGGTGCATGTCTTCTCGATCAAGTACATGCACGAGGATGCCCGCTTCCCACGGTTTTTCACCTACCTGGGGCTGTTCTGCTTCTCGATGCTTGGCCTGGTGCTGGGCGGAACGATCCTGCAACTGTTTGTTTTCTGGGAACTGGTCGGCCTGTGCTCTTACCTGCTGATCGGCTTCTGGTACGAGAAGAAGAGCGCCAGCAACGCGGCGATCAAGGCGTTCATCGCCAACCGCGTGGGCGACCTGGGGTTCCTGGTGGGGTTCGGCATCCTGTTTTACCACCTTGGTAACGCCTCGCTGCCGGCGCTTTACGGCATGCTCGGGTCGGCCGGTTCAGGTGGCGACATCACCATCGGCAGTGGCGCCAGCGCCGTTGTGTTCAGTTCAACGGCCCTGACGCTGATGGGGCTGGGGCTGTTCTGCGGTGCGGTGGGCAAGAGTGCCCAGTTCCCGCTGCATGTGTGGCTTCCGGACGCGATGGAAGGTCCGACCCCGGTCAGCGCCCTGATCCACGCGGCCACCATGGTGGCGGCCGGCGTTTACCTGGTAGGGCGTATCTTCCCGATCCTCACGCCCGAGGCGAAGCTGGTAATTGCCACGATCGGCCTGATCACGTTGACGATGGCGGCCCTGATCGCCATCACGCAAAGCGACATCAAGAAGGTGCTGGCTTACTCCACGGTATCGCAGCTCGGTTACATGATGCTGGCGATGGGCGTGGGGAGCTGGATGGGCGGCCTGTTCCACCTGATCACGCACGCGTTCTTCAAGGCGCTGCTGTTCCTGGGCTCCGGCTCAGTGATCCACGCCGCCCATCACGAGCAGGAACTGCCGCAGTACGGTGGCCTGGCGCATCGCATACCCTGGACGGCCGGTACGTTCCTGGTAGGCGTGCTGGCGATCGCCGGCCTTGGGTTTGGCCCGCTGGGATTCTCGGGCTTCTTCAGTAAGGACACGATACTGGTCGACGCGGCGCAGTTTGCTCAACTGTCCGGCGGCAAGATCTACTGGATCTACTTCATCGTGCCTGTGATAGTGGCATACATCACCGCCTTCTACATGATGCGGTGCTGGACCCTCACTTTCGCCGGCAAGCCGCGCAATCGCCACCTGTACGACCACGCCCACGAGGACCCGGTGATGTTCATCCCGCTGGTGGTGCTGGCGATACTGGCGGTCGGCGGCGGATACATTGGCGTCCAGTCGATGCTTCGGAACTCCATCCAGGAGACCAGGGCCTACGTCTCCAGTGATCGCCAGGCGTTTGTCGGGTTTGATACCGCGTTCCAGCACCGTCTGCCGGGTGAGCCCAGCGAGATGGCGGCCGAGTCGGTAGATGCCGGGCTGGTTGAGGAAGAGCACCATGACGCCATCTATGAGAAGGCCCATCACCTGGTGGTGATGTACGTAACACCGGCATTCCTGGTCGGTATCGGGTTGGCGTTTGTCATCTACCGCAAGGGGTATCGGTACACGGATGCGATGCTGCGGTTTGCCCCGCTCAAGGCGCTGCACACCTTCCTGTACCGGAAGATGTACATCGACGAGCTTCACAATGCCCTGTTCGTGGGCGGTGCCCATGTGGTTGCACGCCTCTGCGGCATGGTAGACAAGTATGTGGTAGATGGGCTCGTGAATGTGGTGGCATATGCCGCGCGGGTGGTGGCATGGATTTCCGGCATACACGACAAGTACGTGATTGACGGCGCGGTCGTCGGCAGCGGTAAACTCGCCTGGCTGATCGGCGGAATCGGCCGGGGTGCCCAGACCGGAAGAGTGCGTGGATACGTAACGCTGATGATACTGGTGTTTGCGGCGGGCCTGGTAGTGGCGATGGCATGCTACCTGGCATGATGGCATGGCACTGGTCTCCAACGACGGTTGACTTATGATCGAGTTTCTGAATGACTGGCTGTTGACGATCCTGATATTCCTGCCGGTGGCAGGGGCGGTGCCAGTGCTGCTGGCGCCCAGCCGCCATCAGGCTCGCTGGATCGCGCTGGGTACGACGATAGTGACCTTCCTGCTGTCGCTGCTGCTGCTGGTGACCTTCGACTGGTCGGCCGGCAGCGGATACCGCTATGCCAGCGGCGACGGTGTGGTGCAGATGGTCACGCGCGTGAGCTGGATACCGGCATTCAATATCGAGTACCTGGTGGGCGTGGATGGGCTGTCATTCCCGCTGGTGCTGCTGAGCACCTTCATCTGCGTGCTCTCCTGCCTGGCGTCGTGGAACATCGAGAAGATGGCGAAGGGATACTTCGCCCTGTTCCTGCTGCTTGAGACAGGCATCCTTGGCGTATTCCTGGCGCTGGACTTCTTCCTCTTTTATGTGTTCTTCGAGGTGTCGCTGCTGCCGATGTACTTCCTGATCGGCATCTGGGGCGGCCCGAGGAAGGAATACGCGGCCATCAAGTTTTTCCTGTATACGCTGGTTGGCTCGATCGGCCTGCTGATTGTCATGATCGGCATGTACCTGTACACCGGCACGTTCGACCTGATCGCGATGGCCGGGCCGGAAATCCAGGAGAAGCTGGCGAATACCCCCGGGTTTGTGCAGGCTGTGGCGGGGAACATGCTCCCGGTGGGGCAGATATTCTTCCTGCTGGTGATGCTGGCCTTTCTGATCAAGACGCCCGCCGTGCCGTTCCACACGTGGTTGCCTGATGCCCACGTGGAGGCCCCGACGCCGATCTCGATGATCCTGGCCGCCCTGCTGCTGAAGATGGGTGGCTACGGCATCTTCCGCGTGGCGTATCCGCTGTTCCCTGAGGCCGCCAAGTACCTGTGGCTGCTGATCGCCGCGGTCGGCGTGGTCAGCATCATCTATGGCGCGTTCTGCGCCATGGCCCAGACTGACTTCAAGAAGCTGGTGGCTTACTCGTCAGTGTCGCACATGGGCTATGTGATCCTGGGTGCGGCGATGATGACCACCGCTTCCTTCAACGGCGCATTGTTCATGATGATTGCCCACGGCATCACCAGCGCGGCGATGTTCTTCATCGTCGGCGTGGTGTACGAGAGGGCCCATCACCGCGACCTGGCACGCTTTGGCGGGCTGGCTACCACTATGCCGATCTATACCGGCTTCTCGACGGTGGCAGTGTTCGCCAATCTCGGCCTGCCGGGGCTGTGCGGAT
>JAKORQ010000333.1 GCA_029777755.1 Planctomycetota bacterium | reverse complement strand
CCCTTGATCATCTGGAGCTTGCCGATGCGCAGACGAACGATCGGCTGAATCTGGCTATCGGTCGAGTCAAACTCCGCCAGGCCCTCGATGGCTTCCTCGGCAATCTGCGCGCGTTTCGGATCGGAGCTGGGATAGGACATGGCACGGTAGTAGTCGGCCATGAAGCGCGAATACTGGGCGGTCAGCGAAAGATTGTCGAGGGCGGTGTACTCCTTGAGCTGATTGGGCGATGGATTGTTGCCGAAGCTCGCGACCAGCTTCTCCGCCTGCGCCTGTGCCTGCTTGGCACATTGGTCCAGCACAGACGCGACCAGCTCGGCAATCGGGCGAAGCTCGGCCTGCGTGCGCGGCGTTTCACCCCAGTACTCAATTGTGTTGGCAAGCCGTTCCATGCCGCTGGTGATCAGGGCGGTGGCCAGTTGCATCAACTGCCGCGGATCGCGCAGCGTTGGCACGATCGAGTCGCTGCCCTGCACGATTCGCCGCACCATCTGCTCACGCTGCCGCGCCGGCATCCTGTCCCCGGAGGACAGCAGTGTCCGGATCGACATCATGGCGCGAATGCTCGCCTGCTGCTCCGCCGACGTCTGATGTGTCTGGAAGTACCGCTCCAGCAGGTTGTCTATGCCGTAACGGGCAAGCTCCTGCACCAACGCCTCATCGTTGAGCGAATCGAGACCCTGCCCCTCCTGCGCCCTCAGGGACGGTGACGCAAGGAAAACGGCGGCGACAGCAGCAATCAGCGGAGTTCTGGTGAAACGCATGGCCGACATAATAAAAGAAATCGTGAAATCTCTCCACGAAATCGTTACCTGCCACAGCGGATCACCTTGATCAGCGCACGATGGAGGGATGGCGTGTTGCCATCCCTCCGATCCAACTGCTCGCTGGATGCCTGATATCAGCTGGCCGGTCCGCTCTATGCCGCCGGCGGATCAACAAGGCGGTTGAAGTGCAGAGTATCCTTGCCGCTGACCAGCATGGCCGCGTGCCCAGGAAACAGCGGCGGCACATCATGCTCGATCTTCACGAACGGGACGGTAACGCGCATCGCCATCCCCATGCGACGCTTCTTG
>JAKORQ010000332.1 GCA_029777755.1 Planctomycetota bacterium | reverse complement strand
CGGGCTTCGTAAAGAGTTCCCCGGCGTGGTTGCGTTGCATGACATGACGCTCGCATTCCGCGCCGGCGAGGTGCATGGGCTGATCGGAGAGAACGGCGCCGGCAAGAGCACGCTCATGAAACTGCTGGCCGGCGTGTACCGCCCGACCGCAGGCGAGATAAGGCTGCGAAACAAGCCGGTTCGATGGCGCGATGTGGCCGACGCCCAGGCTGGCGGTATCGTCATGATCCATCAGGAGTTGAACCTGATCGACGAGCTCTCGGTAGCCGAGAACATCTACCTGGGCCGGGAGAAGTCGCTGGGCCCATTCGTTCGTGTGGGGCAGTTGCGCAAGGATGCCGCAGGCGTACTCTCGCGCTTGGGGGCCCGCTTCAGCCCGGCCGAGCCGGTCAAGAACCTCTCAGTCGCCGAGAAGCAGCTGGTGGAGATCGCCAAGGCTGTCTCCTGTGATGCCTCCGTTCTCATCATGGATGAGCCCACAGCCGTCCTTACTTCGCGCGAGACGCAGGCCCTGTTCGACCTGATCGACAGCCTGCGAAAGCAGAACGTCACCATCATCTACATCTCTCACATCCTGCCGGATGTCCTTCGCATCTGTGATCGCATCAGCGTCATGCGCGACGGTCAACTGGTGCGCACGTTGAACGAGGAGGAAGTTCGCTCGGCGACGGAGCGGCAACTGGCGAGCCTGATGGTCGGCCGGCCCATGGCGAACTATTACCCACAGCGTGTCCCTGCCGGTGGCGAAATCCGTCTGCGCCTGGAGGGAATCTCCAGCGGCAACCGCGTGCGCGACGTGAGTCTTGAGGTACGCAAAGGCGAAATCTTGGGCCTGGCAGGCTTGGTGGGGGCCGGGCGCACGGAGCTGGCCGAGGCCATCGTTGCCCTGCGCAAGCGTGATGCGGGAAGCATCGAGGTGGATGGAACAAGAACTACCATCCGCAACCCCGAGCAGGCGGTGAAGGCCGGCATTGCCTATCTCTCAGAGGATCGCAAGGGACGCGGGCTTACGCTGGACATGAGCACGACCGACAATGTGGTCATGGTATCGCTGCGGCGATACAGCCGGGGCTTGCTCCGCCTGCGCAAGCAGAAATCCGCCACGCGAGAGTACGTAGACCGCCTGAAGATCAAGGTTGCCCGCATCGACGATCCGGTCGGCAATCTTTCCGGCGGCAATCAACAGAAGGTCGCACTGGCCAAGTGGCTGGAGATTACCCCGCGGGTGCTGATCCTCGATGAGCCAACCCGCGGCGTTGACATCGGCGCCAAGGAAGAGATCTATCGACTCATCCAGTCACTGGCGCAATCAGGCATGGCCTGCCTCATGATATCCTCAGAGTTCAATGAACTGCTGGGAATGTGCCACCGCATCGGCGTGATGAAAGAGGGCAGGCTTGTCGGCGTGATCGACGCGGCCGAGGCGACCGAGGAACGCCTCATGCACATGGCAGCGGGGGTCTCCTGATCACTTCGTTCGCTTCAGGATGGCGTAGTATCCGCCGTCGTGATAATCCGCTGGGTCCTCGCTGCTGTGCGGAAGCGTAGTGTGATCCCTGATAACGTCTAGCCGTTCAAACTCGTTCAGTATCCACTGCACGATCTGCTGGTTCTCCTCGCTCCAGATGCTGCACGTCGAGTAGATCAGCAGTCCTCCCGGGGCCACCGCTGGGATAGTGTCCGCGAGGATAGCCTTCTGCAGCTTGATCAGGTCCTCAAGATGCTTGTTGGACTGATGGTAACGCGCCTCCGGCCGTCGCGCCAGTACGCCTGAGTTGCTGCAGGGCACATCCACGATGACGCGATCGTACTGCTGCGGCACATCCGGGTTCCTGCGGGGAAAACTGTCCGACTGGATCACGCGTATGTTGCCGATGTTTCGCTCCAGCACCGTTCGCCGTAGCGCTTCGCAACGAGAAGGGGCCGGATCGATGGCAACGATACTTGCCGATGGCCCGGCCAGTTCCCACGCCTGGATAGTCTTGGTTCCCATGCCGCAGCAGCGGTCGAGGACTGACATGCCCGGCTTGATGTCGGCGTTGTTCACGACCAGAGCCGAGGTGGGATCCTGGACCTGGGCCAGTTGCAGGTTCGCCATCCGCGAGATCGTGGCCTTGTCGGCACTGATCAGCACCACCATCCCTTCCTGATGATGTGAAAGGGCCGCGATACCGGCCGACTCAAGGTCATCGATGGTCCTGCCTGGCGCGAGCCTGGCGATCGTTGGCGGCTGCGAGTTGTTGTGCCGGCAGATTTCGATTGCCCGCTCCTCGTTCAGCAGTGCTTCCAAGCGGCTATACAGCTCCGGCGGATGGGAATGGAGGATACGCGCATCCTCCTCGTAGGTGTCAAACTCCTCGATCGCCTCCTTGGCCGAGGCCGCCGCTTTGCGGAGTACCGCGTTGACGAATCCCCTGGTGTGTGCCAGGCCGAGCCGTTTTGCCTGCTCCACCCCCTCGTTGACCGCGGCCGCCGGGCGAATGCGGTCGAGGAAACGCAATTGGTAGATCCCTATGGCGAGAATCTTCTGTATCACCGGATGAATCTTTGCCAGTGGCCGACCGGCTATCTGCTCGATCAGGTACTGAAGCTGCAGCAGATTCTTTGTCACGCCGGTGTCGATCTGCTCAGCCAGTGCGCGATCGCGCGGATCGGCTGGCTCGGCGATCCCGGTCGCGATCTTGCGTGGCAGCCGCCGGGCAGGCCAGTTGGGTAGGGCCTTCTGGTCGAGCAGGAGCAGGGCGTAGTCGCGGGCGTTAGTCATGCTCAGCTCACCACCGATTCGACACGCATGCCCGCACGCCAGGGATGGCCGTTACGATAGGCGCCCAGGCTCATCACGCCCTTGCCCTCGGGCTGCACCTCGAGTACCGCTATGGCCTCGCTGCCGCTTCCGACGCATATGGTGCCATCATCGGCTATCTCGCCTGGCTGGCGGTTGGTGCGTTCGCCTGCAACAGGCTTGGCACGAACCAAAGTCAGCCTGTTCTCCAGGCCACTGGCAGGATCCACAACTTTCACGCGGCAACCGGGCCAGGGATACAGACCGCGGATGAGGTTGCACAACTCGGCCGCACCTTTACCGGCAAAGTCCAGGCGGGTGTGCTCACGCGTGAGCTTGGGGGCGATGCTTGCTTGTGAGTGTTCCTGGGGCGTCTGGTTGGCTGTGCCAGCCAGCAGGGCGTCGATGGTCCCGAGGATCAGGTTCGCTCCATCTTCTGCGAGTCGATCATGCAGTTCGCCGGCCGTTTCCGTTTCGCCAATCTCCAGCCGCGATTGCGCAAGGATATCTCCCGCATCCATCTTTTCCGCCAGGCGGATGATCGAGTTACCGGTGACGGTCTCGCCACGGATGATCGTCCAGTTGATGGGAGCGGCGCCGCGGCACTTGGGAAGAAGCGACGAGTGCAGGTTCATGGCTCCCAGTCGGGGGGCTTGAACCACCTGCTGGCCGATCTTTTGCCCAAAGGCGATGACGACCAGGAGATCCGCCGGGGGAAGTTTCTCGGCGTTGATGTTGTCCGTGCGGATCAGCGGAAGATTATTGGCGAGCGCGTACTGGGCGATCGGCGTGGGAGTCAGCTTTCGTCCCCGGCCGGCCGGGCGGTCCGGCTGCGATACCACACAAAGAAGCTTGTGCCCCCTGGCGATGATCGCCTTGAGAGAGGGCAGGCCAAACTCGCCACTGCCCGCGAAGATGATCTTTGCGCTTTTGGTCAAGTCCGTCCTTCCAACCAAATAAATCGCCGGCGCACGCATCCCGTGTGCCGGCGATGTTCATTGCCTCATGTTACTTCTTGCGCTTCTTGGCCTGCTGTTGCTGTTGTGCCTGCTTCTGGGCTTCTTCCGCGAGCTTCTGCATGCGTTCCAGCCACTGGCCAAACTTGCCCTTTGGCTTCTGCGGTTCATTGCGCCGCGTCTTGGAACTGACCACCTCAGCATCGATGATCACCGGGCCGGAAGCTCCTTCCGCGGCCTCGCGCGCCTTAATGTGATCGCGGATCAGCTTGCTCTCCAGCATACCGATAGCCGTGCTGGTGAAGATGTACAGGTTCAGGCCGCTGGGGCCGTTGTACAGCATGATGGGGAACATCAGCACCATCATCCACTGCATCATCTTCTGCTGCTGCGCCTGTTCTGGCGTCATGCTGGCTGGCTTGGGTGTAAAGCGCTGCTGCAGGTAGAAGAATACGCCCATCAGGATCGGCAGCAGGTTGATTGCATCGAGCGAGAACACCCACAGGTTGATCGGCGTGAACGAGATCAGTCGATCCGGCTTTGCCAGGTCATCGATCCATGTATACCCAAAAAGGAACGGGGCAAGGCGCAGCTCAAACGTGCCATGCAGTGCCGACCAGAGCGCCACCCAGATTGGCATCTGGATGAACATGGGCAGGCAGCCAAAGAGCTGGCCGGCGCCATGCTCCTTGTAGAACGCCATCATCGCCCGCTGCTGTTCCTCGGGGTTGTCGGCATACTTCTTCTTGATGCGCTCCATCTCCGGGGCCAGCTTGCTCATCTTGTGCATGGAGATGGTGCTCTTGCGGGTCAGCGGGTGCATCAGCAGACGCACGAGGATCACCAGCGCGATGATCGCCAAGCCCCAGTCGCGCAGTACCAGGTGGAACGCCCGCAGCAGGTTGACCATGATGTCAACCAGCCACTGGAACGTGCACACGCAGGAACTGCCGGTGCTCAGAGTCGTGAAGTACTCGCGTGGATAGGCGCCGTAGTAGTCGTTCTTGATGATGCTCCGCGCCTTGGGCCCGAAGAACGCCATCAGGTCAAACTCATATGGCTGATCCGGGCGAACATTGAGCGTCTTGGTCTGGAAAAGCAGTTCCGCACCGACTGGTCGGCCGGCCGATCCATTGATCGCCTTGGCACGGATCGAGTCGATGAACTCGGCCGTTGTGAGGTTCACCTTGCCAATCGGCAGCACCAGTGCATCGAAATAGGTGCTCGCGACGCCGGCCCATATGACAGGGCGGTTCTTCTCGCCACGCGTCAGGTCCAGCGACGCGCTGTCGCCGGTAAGCGACTCAATTCCATGGGCCGCAGGCTCGATCAGCGGGGCATCCGGATAGTCAGGGTTCTTGTTGTATCCAGCGAAGACAAACAGATCCGGGCCACGCTCAATCTCACGCGGAGGAGTGGTAGGGCCGGCGATTCCCAGCTGAATCTGCGCGGGCTGGCCGGAGAGATTCTCGATGCGGTGCCGCACCTGCACTTCATAACCGCCGTGCAGTGCCTTCTCATCATCCCCACGTGCGGGACTGACTGTATATGTCTTGAGCACCCGATACAGAGGCTCATCTAGTCCGATGTTCACCGCATAGGTGACGGCCACGTCGGTGCGCTCGACAAGCTGCCAGTTTGCCTGCGATACATCAAATGACTGCCCGTTGATCTTCACCCACAGTGTTGCCATGGATGCCGATCCTGAACTGCCTGCCTCCTGGTAGACGAAGGGGCTTTTGCGCTCGCTGGCGCTCCGGGGAAACTGATTGAGCGTCACCGACGAGATGGCAGCACCGGCCGATCGCGTTTTCAGGCCGATTGTCCAGGTCTCATCCTTCAGCTCAGTTGAGCCCAGCAGGATCTCGTCGGCAGCTTCCGCGGGAAGGATTCGCAACTGCGTGGATGCGTGCTGGGGCGCCGGTTGCTGTCCCTCGGCCACGGCCGGTGAGGTCTGCGCCGGTCCATACACGGTAGTCGACTCTTCAACCTGCTGAGTTTGCTCCTGGCGTGCCGCCTGGCCGGTGAGATCCCAGTTGTATTTTTGCGCCAGCTTGAGGATAAGGAAGTTCCACCCAAGCAGAATTGCCAGGGCGACTGCCATTCCGATGATCAGCCGCTTGTTGTCCATTCAGATTTATCCCTACCTGCCATCAATCAGCCTGGCTGCGAGGAACGAGTCAAGCTCGGGCACAGCCTGGAACTTCTTGACGGTTGTTTTCACATCGTATTCAAGACGGACGAACTCGACTGAAAAATCGTCCACTATGACGTAGCTGCTGCGAGGATCACGGTCGCGCGGCTGGCCAACGCTGCCAACGTTGATGATGGCCTTCTCATCCGTGATCTCAAAGCGGTAGTCGAGTTCATCAGGGGTGTAGAAGTCCGGGCCCTCCAGGAAGACGCCCGGCACATGGGTATGCCCGACGAAGCACAGTTTCTCCACCCGTTCAAACATGGCCACGAATTTGCCCGGGTTGGTGTAGATGTCGTCGGGGAAGATGTATTCGTTTATCGGCCGACGGGGGCTGGCATGCAATGCCACGAAAGAGTCGGTCTTGTGCTTGGGGGGAAGCTTGCCCAGGAAACGCCATCGCTTTGCCCGAAGTTCCGGGTCAGGCTCAAGTTCGAAACAGCGCCTCGTCCAGTAGGATGCCGATTCGGCCCCGGTGTTGAAGTTATACGGCTCGTAGAACACCGCAAAGTCGTGGTTGCCCATGAGCACCACCTTGCAGTTGTTCATCACCAGGTCCAGGCACTCGCGCGGATTAGGGCCGTAGCCGACAATATCCCCCAGGCAGATGATCTCTTCGATGCCACGTCTGCGGATGTCAGCAAGGACTACGCTCAGCGCTTCAAGGTTTGAGTGTATGTCGCTGATAATTGCAAACATCCCGTCGATCCTTCTACTGACCAGTATTGCCTTGTTGGCCCATGGAGGGGAACAGGCAGTGAGAAACCATGCACGGCCAAGAGCTATGCATTTGCCGTGAGGGGGCGATGTTACGAGCGACTGCGGGCAGCGTCAACGGACGGTCAGCCCGCTCGGGCGGCTTTGTTGTTTGCTTAATGCCGCCATTGCGGTAGCTTGGCCGAAGGTACCACAGGAGATTACCCCGATGCGGGATGTCTATTTCTGGTTTTCCCTGGCCGGCTGGCTGGCGGCGACAGCAGTTATTTGCCTGCTCGCCTGGCGCCACTTGCGCAAGGGCCGGGACTGACGAGACTTCCAGCAGTTTCGGAGTTCAGTTTGGTTGCTATAATGCCGCCGACTATGCCTCAAAGCAGCACCAGCCCCGTGTACAAACGAGTTCTCTTGAAAATCACTGGCGAGAGCTTCTGTGACGAAGGTGGATTTGGCATCCGCGGCCCGGAACTTGAGCAGATGGCTGCCCAATGTATCGAGGTTGCCCGCCTCGGCGTGGAGCTTGCCATCGTGGTTGGCGGCGGAAACTTTATCCGCGGCGCAACTTTCTCGCAGGCCAAGCATATCCAGCGTGCCACCGCCGACTACATGGGTATGCTGGCGACCGTCCTCAATGGCGTGGCGCTGCAGGAAACCATGGAAGCGCTCGGCCAGCCCACAAGGGTGATGTCGGCGTTTCCTGTCCGGGCAATCTGTGAGCCGTACATCCGCCGGCGAGCCATCAGGCACCTGGAGAAGGGGCGGTGCGTCATTCTCACGGCCGGCACCGGCAATCCATTCTTCACCACCGATACCTGCGCGGCCCTGCGGGCGACCGAGATCGGGGCAGACGTGTTGCTGAAGGCAACCAAGGTCGACGGAATCTATACGGCCGACCCAAAGAAGGATCCCACTGCCAAGAAGTACGAGACGATCACCTACCAGGAGGCCATCACCAGGCAGCTGCAGGTCATGGACCAGACGGCATTTACGCTGGCGATGGAGCGAAAGATGCCGGTTATCGTGTTCAGCATGAAGGAGCAGGGCAACATTGCCCGGGTTGTGCGTGGCGAGCAGATTGGAACACGCGTAGTTGCAGGCTAGATTATCAGGAACATCGGAGAAGGAGACGAAAACATGGACATGGACGAAATCCTGCTCGAATGCGAAGAACGCATGGAGAAAGCCACCGAGCATCTCAAGAACGAGCTTCGCGGCATCCGCACCGGGCGGGCCTCCACCGCTCTCGTCGAGCACATCAAGGTGGAGTATTACGGGTCTCCCACCGACCTGAAGTCGATCGCGGCCATCTCGGTTCCCGAGCCCACCCAGATCCTCATCAAGCCTTTTTCGCCGCAGGATATCAAGGCGATCGAGCGTGCCATCAGCGACTCAAACCTCGGGCTGACCCCGCATAGCGATGGCCGGCAGCTTCGCCTGCAGCTCCCGCCGCTCTCGCAGGAGCGCCGGCTGCAACTGGTGACCCAGTGCAAGAAGTTCGCGGAAGAGTGCAAGATCCAGATCCGCAACGTCCGCCGCGATGCCAACAAGCAGGCCGAGAACTCCGAGAAGGAAGGCATCCTTACCGAGGATCAGGCCAAGGAGTGTAAGGAGCAGATCCAGGACCTGACCAAGACCTACGAGGGCAAGGTCGACGAGATGATCGAGAACAAGCAGAAGGAAATCATGACGGTCTGATCGATCAGGTTTCGTCTGGTACCGAAATGCCAAGAACAAGCGAGCCGCGCCAAAGAGCGCGGCTCGTTGCTTTTCACATATCCCGGCGAACCTGTTAGTCCAGCCAGTCTCGCTTCTTCAGTCGCTCAGGCACGTACACCTCAGTGACGTAGCTGATGTCCTTGGTGATCAACGACTCCACTTCCATCTTGAAGCCGTTATCGAGCATGTGCTGGATTTCCTTCTGCCAGGCCTTGTTCTCCTTGAACCACGGATAAGCTGCGATCTCCTTCGCACGCTTGATGTCGTTATCCTTCAGGTCGATCTTCACGGCATCACTCAGGTCGCACTCCCTGTAGTCCTTGGCGCGGATGCCCAGGAACTTTGCTTCAGGGATCGCCAGTCGCGAAGACTCGAACGCCAGCGAAATACTTCCCTGCTTGATGACCGAGTAGATGTAATGCCCCCACGGGTCACAATCGAGCAGGCAGATGATCGGCAGGCCAAGCTCCTGGTTCAGTCGCTGCAGCAGGCGTCGGCAACCGCGCGGCGGCTGGCCGGCGCCATGCGTCAGGATGCAGTTGTTCTTCTCCCAGAAGCGGTCCTCATTGAAGCGGTTCCAGACAGTGCCTTTTTCAACATGGAGGACGAAATCCGCTTCGCACTTCTTGAACTCGATCACATCCGGTTCGACGATCGACGGCAGGGCATATCCCCCGGAGCCCATCCTGCGGCAGTCAATCTCGTCCCCCTTGTCGATCAGGGTAATGTTACCGACCATGGCGCCGCGATTCTCGGCGAAGATGTGCAGCTCCTCTCGCAGCGCGCCCAGCGTAACCTCCAGGTCCTCGAGGATCGGGTCAGACTCTTCCTGCGTGTCGAAGGTATTCTCCCTCGTCCCTGCAACGGTGTGCTTGGCCTTGTAGAACACGCTTCGCAGGCTGGAGGTCTTGTCGGCCTCGATCAGCTCCTTGATGGTGGCCGAGTGCAGCATCGTCTGCATGAACTGCTTCGCCTGGTTCAGGTTAAACAGCTCACGCGATGCCTTGTTGTCGCCCATCTCAAGGATGCGCTTCTTTCGGTTCCAGATGGTGTTGGCGCGCGAGCGGGTTGGGATCGATATTGAGATGTCGCCGTGCTTGAATGCCGCCTCGGTGATGGTGTCGGCGAGAGCAACAATCTTGGCCAAAGTCGCCTTGTCGCGCTCCTTCATGCGCTTGTCGTCCTGGCTTTTCCTGGTGGTTTTCTTTGCCATCTGTCTATTCTCTCATGGGATTCTGTTCAGGGTTGCCTGCACGATGAGCTAGAAAAGCCCATTGTCACCGCCGGCCGATCTCTTCTTCCTGGTGGTTGCGGCTTTCTTTTTCCTCTTCAGCGAAACTTTCTCTTCTCCATCGCTCACGCCGTTTGTGTCCGGCGAGGTGGTGGCCGAGCCTTCGGCCAGTTGCAGGTGAGCCGCCCGGCTCTCCACCATCACCACCGCATCATCCTGCCTCAGGTCCTCATGCTCGTCCTTCTTGATCACCTGGCCATTCTCATCCAGCCTGGCGTCGGCAATGGCGGTACGCTTGCGCGCTTCTTCCAGCAGCTTCTGGTAGATCTCATCGGCATCCATCCCGTTGATGGCGTTGATCGCTTTGGCAATCTCGCCGATGTAGCGCTCGAACACATCGCGGCGTGCCGCCTCACGCTGCATCTTCTGACGCTTGCGCAGATAGGTGCCCAGCTTTCGCCCGCACTCCATCAGCGCCAGCTTCATCTCCTTGCGAATCTCGTCGTAGTCAGCGATGGCTTCCTTCGATTCACTGGTGAACGGCACCCATACCGAGGCCATGTGGATCATGATCACCAGCGGGCCGACGGGCAGCGACCCGCGCGGCTGCTGCAGATTGTAGTTGCGCCATCCCGTCTCGATGACCGCCTTGAAGCTTGAGCAGGCAGACTGCTGGAACAGCAGCGGAACGCGGTTGGCGAAACGAATCACTCGCGCGGGCTCATTCGGCGGCAGCTCACCGCCAAACGCGATGGCCGCCTCTATCTGGAATGGCCGGCCGCGATATACCTCAGGCTGGCGGGAGCTGGCGGCGTAGAACTCTGCCTTTACACCCTTGAGCAATCCTGCCAGCAACTGCCTCACACCGATCGGGGCCAGGCAGTCGGTCGGGGGAGCAGGGAGGCGCGCCGTCTGGAACGACTTGAACAGTTGCTCCACCTGCTTTGGCGTAAGGTCGCCAACTTTGGTGCGCGTGTGGGCGCCAATCTCCCTGCAGAACTCGGCCGCCCTCTGGGCGCTGATACGGCTGAATCGCTCCTGCAGGAAGTTGTACAGCGTTCCTCCACCGCGGTTGGCATCCTCAAAGTCCCTCATCATCTGGATCAGGATGCCCAGCTCGATTCCCTTGGGGTGGGGCTGGATTTCCTTCGTTTCCGGCGGCAGTTCTTCCGTGCCGCGCGGGAAGATGATGATGCCATCCTTCATGATGGTGGTCAGCGTCGGGTCCACGCCGTTGGGCGCCAGCAATTCACCCGACTTCACTGACTCTGCCTGATTTTCGGCCAATTCCGCCGGCGTCGCGTCGCGCGCCACATCTCCCAGCGGCAGCTCTTCCTGCTCATCGGCCGATACTCGGGATGGTGGAACGAACGTGATCTTGGCGTGCGGATTTGCAATCGCGGTAAGCTCGAGGAACTCATCGACACTGCCGCGTCCCTTCTGGTAGCGTCCCTCGAGTTCTATCGCCACACTGGTGCCGGTGCGATAGTCCTCGGGAGACAGGAAGTCAGGGGCGCGCGTGGCGGCGCTCAGCACCTTGTACTGTGACGGCGGGAAATCCTCGGTTTCCGTGTCGAGCGTGACCTCGGCCCGATTGGTCTTGGTGTTCATCGCCAGCTCGATGAGATGTGCCGGCTTCTTAGCGTTCGGCCGCGTGTGGATTACCATCGGCCGACCGGTGGTGATCAGGCCATACATGCCGGCTGCGGAGATGCCGATACCCTGCTGCCCGCGCGACATCTTCAGGCGGTGGAACTTCGAGCCAAACAAAAGTCGCCCGAACACATTCTCCACCTGCCGCCGCACGATGCCCGGGCCGTTGTCGATAACCGTGACGCGATAGCGCGAGTGCTTGGTGGTGGCAGGGCGGTCGGGCTGCAGGTCCTCGATGATCACCGTGATGTTGGGGAGAATGCCTGCCTCCTCGCAGGCGTCCAGCGAGTTGTCCACCGCTTCCTTGACCGCGGTCAGCAGTGCCTTGCGGGGATTGTCAAAACCCAGCAGATGGCGGTTCTTGGCGAAGAACTCGGAGACCGCGATATCCTTCTGCCTGGTCGCCATCGACTCGGCCGTCTCTCGCTTCGGCCTGGAGCTGGACTTGGTGACAGCGACCTCTCCTCGAGCGGATCCTTCAAACAGCGATTTTTCCTCTGCCAAAGCCGGTGGGTTCTTTATTCCCATCCCTGGGTCTCCTCAAAATACTCAATCCCTTGCGTCAGCGGGACACTATACCCTCTACAGGAAGTGGTGGAAAGAGTTTTAGGCACGAGCTGGCAAGGGCGCAACGTATGCCCGGACACTCAATTACGGAGCCCTTGGAGAATTGTTCGCCTGCCAACGCCAACCGCCAACTCGTCCTGCGGTACAGTCCCGCAGGGATCCCGGCCGTCAGGTGAGGGCCGGCCACTGCTTGCCTTCAGCCTGTTGTGCCCGGGCGAAGGCATCGCGAATCTTCTTGATGGCCTCGGCCGAGAGTGCCGACTTGCCGGCCAGCACGACATTCTTCCTGGCGTTGTCGGGATTGGTCGTGCCGATGATCACCGTGTGCACGCCTGCTTGTGAGATCGTGAAACGCATGGCCAGCTCGGCCCAGTCGGAAATCTGCTCGCCCTTGAAGTCTTCCAGCTTCAGCCCCATCGCGGCAAAGCGCCGGTGGTACTCCTTGGCGTAGTCCTTGTACATGCCGCGCTGCTGGTCGATCGAACGCCAGGCAGCATTGGCGATCGGCCTCTTCACGATGATGCCGATGTCGTTCTTGACCGCCAGGGGCAGCAACGTGTCGATGTTGGCCTGATCCACGATGTTCACCGAGGTCTCGATCACCGCGACATCAGAAAGCTGCGCCGCATAGGCGCCAGCCTCGTTGTCGCCCGAGTAACCGACGAAGCGCACTTTGCCGGCGTCGCGCGCCTTTACAAGGGCACCCAGGGCGTCGCCTTTCTTCAGCACGTCCAGCGAACAGGAGTGCAGCAGCATGACATCCAGGTGATCAGTGCGCAGCCGCTTGAGGGCACGATCGACGGTTGCGCTGACCAGCTCGGCCGACCAGGCCTCGCCGGGCAGATCCTCGAATTTCTGGCCGCACTTGCTTACCAGCACAAACTCACTGCGCCGATGAGAGATCGTCTGGCCAATCGCCTCTTCCGACCCGGCATAGCTGGCCGCGGTGTCGATGAGATTCACGCCGGAATCAAGGAGAAGATTCATGATTCTCCCGGCCTGCTCCACCTCTACGGATAGCAAACCGATCGGCGCCGCTCCAAACCCCAAGGGCGTAACCATCAAACCCGTTCGGCCAAACCTGCGCTTCTGCATGGTATTTTCTCTCCTTCCGTTTCTCGTGACTCAGTACTCCATACTATGCCACGATTGCCAGCAGATCGCGCGAAGCGATGGTGCTTCCGGGGTGAACGAGCACGTCCTGCACGGTGCCATCGCGCGGCGAGTAGACGGCGGTTTCCATCTTCATGGCCTCGATCGACAGCAGGCGATCGCCTGCCTTCACGGCCTGGCCTTTCACGACATTGATGGTTGTTACCTTGCCGGGCATCGGGGCCGGGATGTGTGATGGATCGTCTGCGTTGGCCTTCGGGTGTCTCTGAAGAATCTTCTCCACCGAGCGGTCGAGCACATCCACTTCGCGGGGGTGGCCATTGAGTTCGAAGAAGACCGTCCTCATACCATCCTCGCGCAGTTCGCCGGTGGTCAGGTACTTGAGGATCAGCGTCTTGCCCCTTTCCAGGTCGATATAAGTTTCCTCCATGGGCGGTGGTCCGTAGAGGAAGCAGGGAGTCGGGATGCCGCTGGTATCCCCATAGGACTGACGGTGCCTATCAAACTCGATGAACACGTCGGGGTACATCAGGTAGCTCATCACATCCGTTTCGCTCGGCTCGTGCCCAATCTTGGAAGCTAAAGACTCCTTCACGCCCTCGAAGTCTACCGGCGGCATGTGCTCGCCGGGCCGCCCCTCGATTGGCTTGACGCCGGCCGCCGAGAGCACTTTGTTCTGAATCTCCGCCGGCCAGCCGCCCTCGGGAAACCCGAGCATCCCCTGCATCATCTCCACCACGCTGCGCGGGTAGTTAAGCGGCCGAGGCGACTCCAGCACATCCTTCACGGTGAGGTTGTTGGTCACCATGAACAACGCCATGTCGCCAACCACCTTGGATGAAGGTGTAACCTTCACGATGTCGCCGAAGAGCTTGTTCACCTCCGCATATGCGTCGGCCACCTCTCGCCAGCGATGGTCCAGGTGCAGCGATCGCGCCTGCTGCCGCAGATTCGTGTATTGCCCGCCGGGCATCTCGTGGTGATACACCTCCGCGCTTCCCGACTTGATGTTCTCTTCAAACGGGCAGTAGAACTCGCGGACTGTCTCCCAGTAGTCAGAGAACTCATTGAGCGTGGCCAGATCCAGTGCGGTATCGCGAGGCGTGTGTGCGAGTGCGGCCACGATCGAGTTCAGGCATGGCTGGGAGGTCGTGCCCGAGAGAGACGCCAGCGCGGCATCGCAGATATCCGCCCCGGCATCGGCCGCCTTGAGCACTGAGGCCGCGTTGATGCCGCTGGTGTCGTGCGTGTGGAAGTGGATGGGGATCCCGATTTCCTGCTTGAGGGCACGCACCAGCTCGTACGCCGCATACGGCTTGCACAATCCCGCCATGTCCTTGATGGCGAGGATGTGTGCGCCCATCTTCTCCAGTTCCTTAGCCATGCGGATGTAGTACTTCAGGTCAAAGCGCGGGCGGGAGGGATCGAGGATATCGCCCGTGTAGCAGATGGCGGCTTCGCATATTGCGCTGGTCTCCTCTCGCACGGCCGCCATGGCAACTTCCATGTTCTTCGTCCAGTTGAGCGAGTCGAAGATGCGGAAGATGTCGATGCCCTCAGCCGCCGCCAGCTTTACGAATTCGCGCACCACGTTGTCGGGATAGTTGGAGTATCCCACCGCATTGCTGGCCCGCAGCAGCATTTGGAAGGGGATATTAGGTATCGCCTCCCGCAGGCGTCGTAGGCGCTCCCAGGGGTCCTCCTGCAGGAAACGCATGGAGCTGTCGAATGTCGCCCCTCCCCACATTTCCAGCGAAAAGAGCTGATGGAGCCTGCGGGCGACGGCCGGCGCTACGACCAGCATGTCATGCGTCCGCATGCGCGTAGCCAGCAAGGATTGATGGGCATCGCGCATGGTGGTGTCGGTGAGCAGCAGTTGCTTCTGATCCATGATCCATGCACTGAACTTCTCAGGCCCAAGCTCCTGCAGCTTCTGGCGCAACCCAGCGGGCGGGGGAGACTGATGGTCAAACTGCGGTACCACCGGCTCGTTGAAACGTCGCTTCGGGTCGATCTTTCCCTTCACGTCCGGGCGTGAGTTCACGATCACATCCGCCAGGTACATCAGCACCTTGGTGGCGCGATCACGCTGCACGGGCAGACGGAAAAGCTCGGGGGTGTTGTCGATGAATGTCGTGGTGGCCGAACCGGTCAGGAACTCCGGGTGGCGAATCACGTTCAGCAGGAAGGGGATGTTGGTCTTGACGCCACGGATGCGGAACTCCTGCAGGCCGCGATCCATGCGGATGGCCGCCTCGCGCTTGTCGGCGCCGTGGGCAGTAACTTTCACCAGCAGCGAATCGAAATAAGGAGTGATCACCGCGCCGGCGAAGCCATTGCCACCGTCGAGGCGCAGCCCGGCGCCACCGGGAGAGCGATAGGTCGTGATCTTCCCGTAATCGGGGATGAAGGAGTTGCTTGGGTCCTCGGTGGTCACGCGGCATTGGATCGCCACTCCGCGCGGCTCGATCTTCTCCTGCGGCGGGATGCTCAGCGGAGGCTCATGCAGCTTCAGCCCCTGGGCAACGAGGATCTGGCTCTTGACGATATCGATGCCGGTGACGACTTCACTGACGGTGTGCTCCACCTGGATACGCGGGTTCACCTCGATGAAGAAGAAGTCGCCCGAGTCGATATCGACGAGGAACTCCACCGTTCCTGCGTTAACGTAGTTGGCGCAGCGACAGAGCTGTACCGCCGCGTCGCAGATGCTCCGGCGAAGTTCAAGTGGCAACGAAGGAGCTGGCGCAACCTCAACCACCTTCTGGTGGCGCCGCTGTACCGAGCAGTCACGCTCCCAGAGGTGCACCAGGTTTCCATGGGTGTCGGCCAGGATCTGCACCTCGATGTGCTTGGCCCGCCTGATGTAGCGCTCAAGGAATACTTCAGATCTTCCAAACGCCGCGCCAGACTCTCGCTGTGCCTCGGCAAGCTTGTCTTGAAGGTCTTCCGGGTCATTGACGACGCGCATCCCGCGCCCGCCGCCCCCGAAGGATGCCTTGATGATCAGCGGGTATCCGATCCTGTCGGCGGCCTCACGAATGGTGGCCGGATCGGTCAGGGCATGTTCAGTGCCTGGCACCGTCGGGACGCCGGCGCGATCGGCCAGTTGTTTGGCCGCTGTCTTGTCGCCGAACATTTCCAGGAGCTGCGCCGACGGGCCGATGAAGCTGATCCCATGCTTCTCGCAGGCGCGGGCAAACTCGGCGTTCTCCGCGAGAAATCCGTAGCCGGGATGGATTGCGTCGACCTCGTGCTCCAGTGCCGTCTGAATGATGTAATCAATGTTCAGGTACGCCTTGACCGGCTCGCCGCCCTTTTTCGAGCCGATCAGGTATGACTCGTCGGATTTGAAGCGATGCAGTGAGAAACGATCCTCATGGCTGTAAATACCCACCGTACGAAGGCCCAGTTCGGTGGCAGCGCGCATTACGCGTATGGCGATCTCAGACCTGTTCGCGACGAGCAGTTTGTTCATGCGTTTTCTTCCATTGACGTCAAAAAGGGACAGGGGATCCCGGAATATTCTGCGGGAACTATAGGGATCGGTTCGCCGACAGGGCAAAAGAAGTTTGACTTGTGGTGAATGGGTGGGATGCTTCCACGAGATGGGCGAGCCGCTGATACTGGGACTGGACATCGGAGGCACCAAGTGCGTGGCACTGCTGGGCAAGGCGGATGGTACGGTGATCGATCGCCGGCACTGGCAATCCAACGCGCAGCTTGGTCCCTCCCACATGCTCGAACGCCTGCATCTGGAAGCCACGGAGTTGTGCAAGCTTGCCGGCGGCAGGCTCTCGGCGATCGGAGTTGCCATCGGCGGCCCGATGGACGCAAACGAGGGAGTCATCTATTCGCCGCCCAATCTGCCCGGATGGGACGCCGTTCCGCTGCGTCGTCGGCTTCAGGACTGGTTCGGCGTGCCCACATATGTCGAGCATGATGCGGCTGCGTGCGCCATGGCGGAGTATCTCTGGGGCGGATGGGGCAAGCCATCGGTCCTGGCCTACCTCACCTGCGGTACCGGGTTCGGGCTTGGGCTGGTCATCGAGGGAAAGGTGTTTAGCGGCGCGGCTGGCCGCCGGCCGGAGGTCGGGCACTGGCGCTTGCGCGAGGATGGTCCAACCGCCTTTGGCAAGCAGGGCAGCGCTGAGGTGCTCTGCTCCGGTAGCGGGCTTTCGAAACTGGCCGCGTGGATGTACCCGGATCGCTGGCGCAATGGAATTGACGGCAGCGAGCTTGCCGGGCTCGCCGCGGGTGGAGATGAGCAGGCCCGCAGCGTTCTTTGGACAAACGCCAGGTACACCGGTCGGGTCTGCGCCATGCTGGCGGACCTGCTCACTCCTGAGGTCATCACCCTTGGCAGCCTGGCGAGGTACCTGGGCGATAGTTGGCTGCAGGCGGTACGCGCGGAGTTCAATCGCGAGGCCGAGACCGAAGCCCTCAGGCTCTGTCGTAT
>JAKORQ010000331.1 GCA_029777755.1 Planctomycetota bacterium | reverse complement strand
CTTTGGCGGGAGTTCCTATGGCCCGCCCGGCGGGTACGGTGGTTTCAATACCTATGGCCCGCCGCCCGAAGTATATGGCCCGCCGCAGGGATATATTCCGCCTACCGGGCCGGGCCCATACTCGGATATCCCGGGGCGCAGGGAGCAACAGCAGGAGAAGTTTCTCGATCCGCTCACTGAGGAAGACATTACCAATGACTGGCAGTTTGTAGTGCTGTTTGCCGTGGTGGTTGATCCCCCGGCAAGCATGCTGCCGGCCGGTGCCGCAGGGCAGCCTGGAAATGGCGATGAGACTCCGAGCGAATGAGTCATTGTTTCTAGATAGGGTGTGCAATGGACCTCGTTAAGAAGAACATCCTGAGCATTATCTTCGGAGTAGTGGCTCTGATCGCGCTCATCGCCTGGACCTGGCCCCTGGGGTCGATCAAGGCTGAGGCAGAGCAGGAGCTGAACGCTCGTGCGAAGGTATACAGCTCGATGCAGTCAATCCTCTCCCAGCAGCGCACCATGCCGGTGACCTCGCTGGACGGCGCCGAACCGGAGCCGCTTGGCATGTTCCCCACTCAGAAAGTGATCGAGTGGGGGCGTGATATCACCAAGCGCATGGCTGCCGAGGTGCAGGGGGTGAAGGACCTGGCGGTGCGGCTCAACCAGCGGCCGCTGCTTGTTCCTTACTCTCTGCCAGTTCCGCAGCCGACGATGGAGTTTCGCTTCCGCGACGTGTACCTGCGCTATCTCACCGAGTTTCCTCAACTGGTGAAGGCTGGCACGCCTCCGACTCAGGATGACGTGACCAAGGCCGAGCAGGAGCTGTGGAAGAGCAAGTACGAGCCCAACATCGTGATCCGCGATGGTGTTCCTGATCCTATCAGCCAGCAGCTGGTAACTGCGGAGTTCAACTCCGAGCGTGCGCAGCTTCCTGATCGGGTGAAGATGCAGAAGGCCAGGAGCATCCTTTTCTACATCCAGCCGACGGCGCTGGATGTGAGTACCCACTTCACGCAGCAGGCCTCGGCCGGCTCGGCTCCCACGCCACCTGCCATCTGGGATGCACAGCTTAAGGTTTGGATACAGAATGATATTGCCCAGGCGATCGTCGACCTGAACAGCCGCGAGAGCAAGACCGGCAGCGTCATCGACGCTCCAGTGAAGCAGCTTGTGCAGATCAGGGTGGAGAACCTCCGCGGTGCAACGGCCGTCCGCCCCGGCAGTTCCAGCATGGGCATGGGCGGCATGCCTCCGGGTGGGTTTGGTGGGCCGCCCCCTGACTACATGATGGGCGGCATGGGGATGGACATGGGGATGGGCATGGGCAGCAGTGGCCCGGCCGCCCCGGAGACCCTTACCGGGCGGACCGCCAACCCGCTGTACGATGTCGTTCCTTTCCAGGTCACGATCCACATCCAGGCCGACAAGCTTCCTGACTTCCTTGAGGAATTGGCCCGCAATCGGTTCATTACCCCGTACCAGGTTGTGAGCATGAAGTCAGTGAACAACGTTTTGCTGGGTGCGACTACCAATGTCGTGTATGGCACCGCCCCGGTTGTAGAGGCGGTAATTGCCGGAGAGGCGCTGTTGCTGCGCGACTGGACGGTTCCGCTGATGCCGCAGGAGATCAAGCAGTCGCTTGGTATCGACGGTAGCACGGACGGTTCTGTTCCAACGATGTAATCGGCCGCCGGTGAGGCGAGGTAAAAATGCAGAAAGTACTTGATCTACTGGAGCGATACGTTGAATGGGTGGCGCTCGCGATCGGCGGCTTGTTCCTCCTTCTGATGGTGTTCTTCTACATCCTGGGAACACCAGTCTCGACGAAGGTGGGCGACCGCGAGGTTACCCCGGCGAACGTGGAGGCCTACACCTACCAGAACGCGGGGCAGCGACTTGAGCAGGCGATGAACCATAGCCAGGTTCCTTCCGCCACCATCGAAAGCTATGCCGCCGAGTTCAGCGAGCATATGAGCAAGCTCGGCACGCAGACCCCGCAGTCGATGCCGGCCGTCTGGGTGGCGTCGATCGGCGCTCCCGCGTCGCTTCTCACGGCCGAGCATCACACGGAGTCCTCCACTCCGCAGGCGGTGGGCGGCGTTCCCGAGAATCTGCCCGCGCCTCGCTACTACGGCTTCTCCTCAGGCAAGAGCACGGTTGAGACTGATCCCGCCAAAGGTTCGAGCGTCCCTGTTTCCGCGCCTCCGGCGGTTGGTATGCGGGGGATGCCACCCTACGGGCCTGGCAGCGACTACTACGGTGGGCCTCCGCCGGCGTATCAGCCTACTACGCCGCAGCCTGCGGCCGGTGGCGCCGCCGCCAAGCCGGCCGGTACCGACAAGGTTTGGGTGACGGTTGCCTTCACCATTGATTCTGATGAGATCGCCGCTGCCTTCGAGGCGGCCAAGGTTCCCGCGAACCTGGCAACTGTGTTCCTCCGCCTCGATCCGGTGCGGCAGGAACTGCTCGCTGATGGATCGTGGGGCAACGACACGCGGATTGAGCCTCTGGCTTACCATCAGGTCCCGGCGTTCCCGGCGTCCGGCTCGCCCGTCGATCAGCGCATGTACGCGGATTGGGCCACCAGGAATGCCGCCACGCTGCTTTCACCGAGCTTCTATCCCAAGTTGGCCGGCGATACCTGGTATGCCCCTGGGCAGGACAATCCCAACAAGATTCAGGAAACTCGTCCCACGCCGGTGATCCAGCCCGGCGGTCCGGGCATGCCTGGCCAGACGCCGAGGATGCGTGGACGTGGTGGGCAGGGTATGCCGACCGACATGGGTGGCATGCCGACGCAGCGGCGCGGCCGTCAGCGCTATGCCCCGCAGGATGAGCAGCGGCCGGCGCTTCCTTACATGCAGGTCATGCCTCCTGAGGTGCTTGAACAGCTCCGCCAGGAAGAAGCGGCTCGTGCGGCGGCGGGATACGGCCCGTATGGTCCGTCTGGTTTCGCTACCGCTCGCCCGGCAGTTCCTGAGGGATACCGCGTGCCCGCCGGGAGCTTTGTTCCCAAGGAACTGGACTCCGATATTTTCGTGTGGTTCCACGATG
>JAKORQ010000330.1 GCA_029777755.1 Planctomycetota bacterium | reverse complement strand
GCTTCCTTGCGGCATCATCCGAGGCGTGCTTCGTCAAATGATCCGCTGACTTCACCAGCTCGGCCACGTCCATCGGGTGATCCGCTGTCTGCACCTCGCCAAGCTTCTCGGCGATGGCCAGATATGCCGACAGCGTCGCATCGACAGCCTGCTTCCACTGCTGGGAGCCGGTCACCTTCTCCACATGGCGGTGTTCCTGCTGATGCTTGTCTTCATGTCCATGCCCGGCCGTGAGCGTGCTGCTCAAGTGCTTCTGGATGGCTTCCTTCATGCGGCTCTCGGTGTCCATCAGGAACTGGCCGCTGGTGACGACCAGTTCGCCCGGCTCGATGCCCGCGAGGACGTGCACCATGCCATCATCGCCGGCGTGGCCGGTCTTGAGATTGCGAGGCTCGAAGTGGCCATCTCCCAGCGAGACGAACGCCACCCGTCGGGTGCCGGTGTCGATGATCGCCTCACGCGGAACCAGTACCGCATCCTCGGTGATCTGTGCATCCAGCGTGGCGGATGCGAACATGCCCGGCCGAAGCCGAAGCTGCGGATTGGGCAGTTCCAGGCGCACGGCGGCCGTGCGCAACACCGGATCCACCTGCGGATGAATGAAGATCACCTCCCCGGTGAACTGCTCTCCCGGGAAGCCTTCCACTGTGGCTGTCATCTGCTGGCCAACCCTGATGAAGGGGAAATCCTGGGCATACACCTGCACATCGAGCCAGAGCCGTGAGCGATCGACGATCTGCATCGCCCGCTCGCCGGCCTTCACCATGGCGCCCTGCACGATGTTCTTCTCACTCACCTCGCCGCTGGCGGGGGAGAGGAAAGTGATCGTCCGCGGAGCGTGCGGAAGGGTGGATAGCTCATCGATCTGCTCCGTTGTCAGGCCCCACTGCTCCAGCTTGCGCCTCGCAGCGCCCAGCAGGATGTCGGCCATCTGGCGTGTCCCCTCGTCGGCATCCGGCGCAAGCGTCTCTGCCGAGCGCCTGGCCAGCAGCAGTTCCTCGATGGCCGTCTGGATCTCCGGGCTGTAGATCTCAAACAGCGGATCGCCGGCGCGAATGAACATACCCTCGGTGTCGGCGTGCAGCTTTTCAACCCAGCCGGAGACACGCAGGTTTACATCATGGATGCCCGGCTGTGCCTGCCGCAGGTACCCCACGGCGCGTACCGTTCGCAGCACCGGCCCTTTCTGTGCCGTCGCCACGCGAACCCCCATGTTCTGCACCACAACCGGATCGATGCTGATGGAGCTTCCGCTGCCGTGGGCGCCATGCCCGCCTGCGGCATCCATGTTCATTGGCTCCAGCGCCATCCCGCAGATGGGGCAGATCCCCGGCTTGTCCTGTATCACCTGTGGATGCATGCCGCAGGTCCAGAGCTGCTTCTGGCCGGCGCTCGCCTGCTCGTGCGAGTGGCCGCCCAGCCACTGGTGAAGCGCTTCCTTGCCGTAGCCTCCTAACGCGATCCCCGCGGCCGCCGCCAGGATCGCCGCGAGCACCGCCGGCGCCTTTCCCTTCTTTCTCGGAGATTCGGGCGAGCGCCGCGGTGACAGGTTGTTCTCGTTACGGATGTCGGTTGTCTGTTCAGTCATGGTTGGTACCTCCGCTCGCGCTCTTGGCCGAGGCGGTTGCAATTGCCTGTGATGTTTCAAGGGTTTCAATGTCAACGCCGGCCAGCGCTTCCAGCTCCGCCAGGAACTTCTCACGCCCGATGCGGCTCTCGGCGATCATCGTTCGCACCTCCAGGAGCATCCGCTGGCTCTCCAGCAGCTCATCGAACCCGATCGCGCCGGTGCTGTATGCCTGTCTGGAACTGGCCAGTGCCTGCTGCGCGGAGGGAAGAATCTGCTTCTCAGATACCGCTGCCTGCCGCTCGGCGTTGCGCATGGCGTAGAGGGTGGCGACAAACTCGCCGGCGCGATCGTGGGCGAGCTGCCTCCTGGCCGACTCCATCGCCTGCAGCATTGCCCTGGCAGCGTCAATCTCCCGCCGGATCACCGGCAGGTTGGTCGGCAGCATCAGCATTGCGCCCACCGACCGCGACACTGACCCTGTGATGCTGGCGGAGGGGCTGAAGTCCGGCAGGTACATCATCTTTGCCAGCTCCATCGCGTCTTCCTGCCCGGCCACCTGGCGCGCCAGCTCGGCCAGCTCCGGGTTGCGATCGACTCCCAGGGCAATCAGGGCGGCGTCGTCACTGGCCACCTGCCTCGCCTGTGGCAAACCTCCCGGCAGGATCAGCGGCGCATGTGGATCTCGCGCCATCATGGAGTTGAGTGAGGCACGCAGTGCCTTTGCATCACTCTCCAGCGTGCGCAGCGCATTCTCGGCCGACTGGTACTGGATCTGCGCCTTGAGCAAATCCTGCTGCGGCGCGCCAGCCTGCACGCGGCTGGCGGCGGTGTCCCACATCAGCTTCAGCAGGAACAGGTTCTCCTGCTGGATGCGGATCTTCTCCTCCGTGAGCACCAGGTCGAGATAGGCCGATAGGACTCGTCGCTGCAGGTTGAACTTGGCGGTCTCGAAGCGATGCCCGGCCGCCCGGGCTTCCTCCAGCGCGGCCTCGCCAGACTTTTTCACCTTGGAGGGAAGCTTCAGGGAGATGGCTGGGTCAAAGCCGGCGCTGATGGTGGTTCTGTCCCACGCCTTCATGCTCTCTCGCGAGAACATGTATTCAAACCCGAACATCACGCTGGCGTTTGGCCAGTAGCTGGCGATGCCGATGCGCTGGGCGCTCGCCCGCCACTGGTGGTATGCCGATTCCAACTCGCCATTGGCGAGGAAGGCGCGATGCAGCACATCCTGCCAGCTCGCCGGCGAGGGAACTTCCGGAAGCGTTCGCTGTGCAAACGGCTCTTGGTAGGGAGCCCCGGCCCCGTCAAGTCGGTCCTGGTGCTCGGAGGTGCCGGCGGGGGTCAGCATGCAGCCGGAGGCAAGAAGCCCGGCCGAGCCGAGTATCAATATTCGCTTGATCATCTTCGTTCACGTCACGTTGTGCGCGGCCACAGGTCGGCCAGACGGAATCCCACTACGCCTCATATGCGCAGCGGATCCCTACGTGAGTGAACAGGTATGCAGTCGAACAGGTGTGTCAGGCGGGCTGCCGATCTTCTCCACTACCGGCGCGGCGGCCGTGCGGAATACCAGCCCCTCAATCTGCGGCGCAAAGCTCAACACGGCCACCGGCGTGAAATCACCCGGGTTTGTGCCGTGCGTGAGAAGGGGGGTTATCTCCTGGGCTCCGCAGTGGGTGCAACTCTCGCCATGGGGCAGCGGCAAGTCTTCACTGGCGGCCTCGGCCGCGCAGCACTGATGCTCGGCCGGCATGGCAGCCTCGGCCGTCGCGGACGAGCACATGCATAGCGCTGGCGCCAACACCAGCAGCAGGCTCATCGCCGTGGCCAGAAGATATTGCCCAATCACGCCCATCTGGATAGTTCTACCGCCTCCATCGCGGCATTATTCCAACATACCAATGGATGCGATTCCTACCAACCACAGTTCGACCGACAGGGCAATTCCAGCGTCACTGCGTAAGCGAGCTAACCAATCGGTAAGTGCCGGAGGGCAGGTCGATGACCGTTCGCCCTCTGAAACGATGCCGAGGAACGGAAGCGTCCAGGTCGCCGGAAACGTACTCGCCCGGCAGCCGCACGAGCGCAGTTGAGTTTGGCGGGATGGTCAGCTTGATGGTGAACTTCCCGCCGGAGATTTTCCACTCCACCGCGACCCTGCCGTACGGGCCTTCAAGGCTGGCCTTGGCACTGGTTAGTCCTTTGACCACCACCGGGTCGACGATCACCCGCTTGTAACCGGGGAACTGCTCATCGCAGTCGATGCCGCCGATGCGGGCATACATCCACTGGCCGCAAGACCCATAGGCGTAATGGTTGAAGGAGTTCATCCCCGGGTCCTGGAAACCCTTTTCTGGCGTCCAGCCATCCCAGCGTTCCCAGATGGTGGTAGCGCCGTGGTTAACGCTGAACAGCCAGGAGGGGAACTTCTCATTGGTCAGCAGCATCCACGCCAGGTCATCGCGCCCGATCTGCGAGAGCGTCGGCAGGATCAGGTTGCACCCGACAAACCCGGTGGTGATCACCCCGCGGGTGGCGATGTCATTTGCCAGCCATGCGGTGATTCGCGAGCGGACAGGCTCGTCGACCAGATTGAAGCATAACGCCAGGACGGCCGCCGTCTGGCTGGCGCTGGTCAGTCGGCCGGCGGGTGTGACAAACTCGCGGTTGAACGCCGCCTTGAACTTGTCGAACAGTTGGGCAAAGCGTCGTTCATCCTCATGCCTGCCCAGGATCAGCGCGATCTTGCGCATCAGCGAGATCGAGTAGGCGCTGTATGCAGTGCCGATCAATTGCTTGTCGGTGTGTGAGCCGATCGCCAGCCAGTCGCCGTAGCCGAAATCAGGATGCACACCGTTGTCGCACATGCGATCCAGGTGATCGATGAAGCGGCACATTGATTCGTACTGGTTCTCGAGGATGCGCACATCGCCGTAAGCGAGATAGATTGTCCACGGGCAGATCACCCCCGCGTCTTCCCACGCCGGCGAGCCGTGCTTGTGTGGGGTGCCGGCAAGGATGTCCGGGACGACATCCGTGTAGGTGCCATCGGGAAGCTGAGCATCCGCGACGTCCACCATCCAGCGGTTGAAAAAGCCGGCCACGTCCATGTTGAAGGTGGCGGTGCGGACGAAAACCTGTGCGTCTCCCATCCAGCCCAGGCGCTCATCGCGCTGCGGGCAGTCGGTGGGCACTTCCACGAAGTTGCCCTTCTGTCCCCAGATGATGTTGTGCTGGAGCTGATTGAGCTTCGCGTGCGAGCAGGAGAACTCACCGGTCGGCCGGGTGTTGGAGTGGTAGACCACGCCGGTGATCGTCTCCCTCGACGGCTTGCCCTTTAGCCCGCTGACCTGCACATAGCGGAACCCATGCAGCGTGAACGGCGGCTCCAGTTCGTCATTTCCGCCGGAAAGTATGAACTTGTCGGTGGCTTTCGCCGAGCGCAGGTTGGTCAGATAGACCGAGCGATCCGCGTTGAGCATCTCGCCGTGGCGAAGCGTGACCTGGTCGCCGGCCTTGCCCCTGATCTTCAGGCGCACCACGCCGACCATGTTCTGCCCCAGGTCAAAGACCCAGTCGCCATTGTCCAGCTTCCACATCTCCCTCGGCGGCAACTCATCCGTCTTCTGCACCTTCGGGCCGACCTGGGCAACGAGCTTCACCGAGTCGCGCGGACTGGTGGATACCTTCTGCCAATCCTTGTCGTCAAATCCCGATGTGCTGAAATCCCACCTGATGCGGGCATCGATCGCGTCACCGTGCAGGAAGCTCTGCGAG
>JAKORQ010000329.1 GCA_029777755.1 Planctomycetota bacterium | reverse complement strand
GATGCGCTACCTGCCGGCATCGCTTACGGCGCCCATCTACTACAGCGGCGAATCCCCGGAGTTCGCGCAGATTTACGAGCAACTGCATCTACCGGCCTGGCTGTTGCCAAAGATGAACGGCCGATCAATCCGCGAATGGGCGGGTGATCCGGTTGTCGTCGGATTTCATACTCGCTGGACTGAACCCGGGCCAATCCCCTACGGCGCCTGGATTCGCCCCGCCGTCACCTGGGGAATCCTCATCTTTTCGCTGTACGCATTTTTCCTGTGCGTCCTGACAATCGTGCGCCGGCAGTGGTTTGAAAACGAGCGGCTCGCTTTCCCGCTGGCCCAGATCCAGCTGGCGCTGGTCGAGCAACCGAGGCCCGGAACTGCCCTGAACGGCGCCATGCGCTGGCGCAGCTTCTGGATCGCATTCACGATGGTTTTCCTCCTTCACACCTACAACGGGCTCGCGAATTACTTCCCCAAGGAGATCAGCCGGATTCCGGTCAGCTACAATCTCCAGGATCTGTTCTCCCAGCCGCCTTGGTCCTACTTCGACACCAAGATTCAGGAGAACGTCGTCTTTTTCGCGGCCGTCGGCGTCACGTTCTTCCTGCCCGGAGCGCTGTCGTTCAGCCTGTGGTTCTTCTACGTCATCATGAACCTGGTCATGGTCGCCAAGGGGATCACGGCGGGCGATCCGGTGATCTATGGCCGGCATGACCAGCACGTCGCCGCGATTGCGGCTTACATGCTGATCATCCTCTGGACCGGCCGCCGACATTGGCAGCTTGTAGTGCGACAGGCGTTTCGCGGCGAGCGCCACGGCGAGCCCATCGAGCCGTACATGAGCTATCGTGCGGCGTTGCTGGGGCTATGCCTGTTCTTCGGATGCATCGTGGCGTGGCTGGTGTGCGCGGGAGCGTCTCTCGGCGGTGCGTTGGTGCTGACGCTGCTGCTGACCACGCTGCTGATCATGATCACGCGGATCATCGCCGAGACCGGCTTGATCCATGGGCAGTTGCAGGCATCGCTGACCACCCCGTGGATG
>JAKORQ010000328.1 GCA_029777755.1 Planctomycetota bacterium | reverse complement strand
CTTCCAGGGTGCGGCGGTTCTCGTAGATGGCCGCCTCCATGTCCTGGAACGCCTTGCGCACGCCGGAGTTCTCCGGCAGCAGGTATTCCCGCAGGGAACGGCTGATGGAGGAGGAGATGCCGCCGTAGAGGGAGGCCTCGATCAGGCGATAGAACTTGCCGCGATCTTTTTGATCACGCAGCTTCTTCGGGGTGATGCCGAACTCGAACATGAAGTTGTGATAGTCGGTCACCGTATTGAATTTGGCGACTTTCAGCGCCCCCAGCTCGGCGGCCGCCCCTTTCAGATCGGTGAAGGCACGCACCCGGCCCTTGCCATCATGGAGTTTTTCCAGCAACAGATCCGTGGGTTGCAGGTTTTCTGGCACGTCCACCAGGGCGAAGGGGGTGATGTTGACCTTGGTGTCGCGGTTGGCCACCTGCTCCAGGTGCACGCCGACCCAGATCCGCTGCTCGCGGCTGTTCATCACTTCCAACAGGGAATAGCAGTGACCGCGCTGCAGCTTGCCGTAGAGCCCCTTGTCGCGGGACGCACTGCTGGAGCCCGCCTCCGTGGTGTTACGGAAGTGGAGCAGAGATTGATCGGGAATGAGGGCCGCGATGAAAGCTGCCATGGTGGTGGACTTGCCCGCGCCGTTGCCGCCGGAGAGCGTGGTGACCAGCTGGTCGAGATCGAAGGTGCGGGCGAAGAAGCCGTTCCAGTTGACCATGGTCAGGGATTTGAATTTGCCTCTCACGCCGCACTCTCCATCAAACCGGCCGACTCCATCTGTGCCAGAACATTAACGTTGCAGATCATCTTCCACCTCCAGCTCCAGCTGCTCTTCATCCAAATCTCCCTCGATGTCGTCAAACAGCGAATCGCTGCTCGGCATCTCGTCGTCGTGGAAGATGGCCTCCCCTTCCTGGATCATCCGCAGCTGCACGGCGCGGGGATCCTCGTCGGAGCGCACGTCGGCGGCAAAACGAAACACGGATTCGTTGACCCGGAATTTATCGCTGTTGCCAAGGGCGGTGATCATCCCGAGGCGCTTGAGGCGGCGCATGGAGGTGCGGATCTTCTCGAGCAGCTTCTTCTTGTCCAGATCGGTGCCGCCGGAGCGGCTGTTGACCATGCGCAGCAGTTGCTTCTCGT
>JAKORQ010000327.1 GCA_029777755.1 Planctomycetota bacterium | reverse complement strand
TCCGCCTGCATCGGCTGACTATGCACGGCATAGTGCACACCGTTACGCGGGATGTTGTAGATGGCGATCAGCGTCGACTTATGCTGCAGCACCTGCTCGTATCGCGAGGATCCCATCCAGTTCTTCCAGTAATTCCTCGGGATTCCCTGGCCATCGCGGAGCGGGTGCGTGAAGAAGCACTTGCCCATAGGCCCGGGCGTGACAAAGTCCAGCGACCAGCGGCGCGCCTGGCCAGTCCAAATGATGTCATCCTGGCGCCCCTCGTAGGTGCACCCCAACGCATAGCGATCCGTCACGTACGTGTACTTTCTCACGCCTGCGCGAGAGATATAGCCAAACCCCTTGAGGAACCGTCCACGTGCTTTCACCTCGCGAGTGTCATTACCGTCATGGCTCCGCACCTCAGGTTCAATCAGGTCGTGCGTCTCAAGCTGCTCATACGGCCTGCTGCGATCAGTACCCATCCGCGTGATCACGTACGGCGGCCGATAGCTGCCGATCGCGTTTATCACCGCATAGTGGGGCTCGGCGGCATGCCCGTTGAACTCCCCGCCGAGAAACAGCCACAATGCCACCTCCGCCGCGCCTGGCGACTCCTTGCCGAATATTGGCAGCGCATCACGGGAATGCGCTCCAACCATCCGCGTATCCAGCCACACGCCCGCCAGGCTGGCCAGGAACCGATCAAGCATCTCCACGGCCGCACTGCGCATTGCCGGTTCTCTTGCCAGGTCCGAGAGGCTTCCCATGGTGTTGAGGTAGAACACCCCATACGTGCTGGCGCTATACTCGCCCTGCCCAAAGCGCCTGACGCGACCAAAGAAATCCAGCAGATAGCGTCTGCTGCGCTCGAGTACCTCGGCGCTCTGCTCCCAGTCGGGAAAAGACTGGGCGGCCAGGTAACCGGCCGTGGCGATCATCAGCCGATGATTTTCCGTGTGCCCATCCCGCACGCGGTAATCGTGGGACGTGATGCGCTTCCTTACCAGGGCCTTTAGTTCAGGCGTATACCTGTGGGAGAATCGGCACCAGGCATCGATATTCGCGTGCCACAGGAACATCCAGGACTCGCCCGGGTCGCGATTGATCTGGGCAATGTCAGCGAGCGCCCGCTCCACCTGGCGATCCAGCGCAAGCCGGGCTATCGAATGCAGCGCCAGCCTGCGCTGGGCATCATGCACTGGCCGAGGCAAATCGGCGATGTACTCCAACAGCCTCCTTGCCCGTGCCTCAAAGGCAGGATCGCTTTCCGGCCGCCAGGCGTGTTGCGAAGATGGTGGTACAGTACAGACCGTTGAGGAAACACTACTCATCTGGACAGCATCTTTCGTAAAATCAGTTTCGGGCTTCCTGCAGGCAGATCACTTCCCCATCACCAGGGCGCATGTTGAAACTGACTACCCAGTAATTCCCTTCTCTGCGCACCTGGAACGGTCTGTGCTCGTTCATCCCGACTGCTGAAGCTGAAGTCGCTCCCTCTCGCGCGAGGATACGCACCTCGACCTGGCGGGCCTTCTCCAGCCAGTCCTCCACCACCACGAACGACTGGCCCCCCATGCGGAAGCCATAGCCGGCCAGGCCCTCGTCATAGCGGATCGGCAACGGCGTCATCTCGGCTAGGTACTTGGCGACCACGCGGCCCTGCCTGATGGTGAGCCGCTCAGATGGAGCAATGACCAGCACCCAGCCGTCATGCTCAAGCACCCGCAGTCCCGCCACCTCATCCCGGACCTTCGCCGACAACGGAGTTCCATCGGTGCTGATGCCCAGCAGGTTCGCGACCTGGGGGGCGAACTTGGCCTCGTGCGCCACTGCCACCAGCTTCACGCCACGCTGCTTGAGCTTCTGCAGCGACGTGGCGTCGTGTGCTTTCAGTTCGTTCGCCTTTGACAACACCATCGGGCTGATGCCATCCCACTTGGCGGCGCTATCCAGGTTCGCCGAGAAGGAAACCGGCAGTCCCGCATCCTGGAGGCGTGAGACCAGGTGAGCAAAGTCGTCGATGATCTTGTTGGCGCCCCCTTCCACCACGCCACCGCCGGAAAAGATCGGATCCTCAAGATCATCCATGCGGTTGCGGACGATCACGCCGATCCCCAGCGGCTCCATCGGGTACAGCAGACTGCGACGTTCCTGGACACGCCAGCATTCCTGCCAGTCATGGTCGTTCATTGTCCATGACACATTGGCGTTCATGGCGTAGCCGTAGGTGTGGATGGACTGGTACTGTCCATCCTGGTCTATGCACCCGCGCCAGGCGCGGTCGTACTGCAGCCGCCGGGACGGTTCGGTCGTCCCGACCGCCGCCGACCAGTGGGGATTGTTCAGCACACTGGAGTTGTATCCCCACACCAGCAGATCGCTCATCTTCCATCCCGGGTTGAACGCCTTGATGGCCATCT
>JAKORQ010000326.1 GCA_029777755.1 Planctomycetota bacterium | reverse complement strand
GGTGAAGCTTGCCGGGGAGATCCTCATTAAGCATCAGAACAGAAGGGATTGAAAATGCGTCGTCGTTACACTCGTGCACGCGTCATTGCCTACGCCATTCCCCAGGATCAGCGCCGGGCGAATACACCCGTGATTGCAGCGGTGGCCGGATTGCTTACCAGCATCGCCATCTACGCGGTTGCGTCGCTGGTGTTCTGATCGACTCCGTAACCCAAGAATGAAGCCGGCGGAACGCCTCAGGAGGCTCTCCGCCGGCTTCTGCCATTGCTAGAGTTTCGTCAGCTACTTCACTGTCTTCGCCGCGAACTCCTTCGCCACTTTAAGGGCATCCTTGATCTTTGAGGGATCCTTGCCGCCGGCCTGGGCCATTTGCGGCCGGCCCCCGCCACCGCCGCCGGCTGTCTTGGCCGCCTCGCGGATCCAGTCGCCGGCCTTCAGTCCTGCCTTGATCAGGTCATCGCTGCACGCTGCCACGAAGCTGACCTTATCATCAACAACTGAGCCCAGCAGCACGGCATAGCTGCCTGCCTTCTTCTTGAGGCTGTCTATCGCCTGGAGCAGTTGCTCCTGCGTTGCGCCGGGGATCTCGCCGACGATCAGCTTGCCCGGGCCCAGCGGCGAAGCGGACTCAAGCAGCTTCCCGGCGACCGCGACGGCATCGACTCCCGCGCCAGCCCCGGAAGCCAGCTTCTTCTTGAGTGTCTTGATCTCTTCCATCAGGGCCGCGATACGCCGCGGGGCGTCGTTGATGCTACCGCCCAGCGTCTGCTGAACGGCCGAGATCTGCGACTCCAGGGACTGCACGTACTCCACGGCGGCTCGGCCGGTGACGGCCGTGATTCGCCGCACTCCCTTGGCTACCGCCTCTTCGCCGATGATCTTGAAGAACCCGGCCTGGCCAGTGGTGGAAAGGTGCGTTCCGCCGCAGAACTCGATGGAATACTCTGTCCCGGCATGCTCGCGGGGATCGGTGGTACCGATGGCGATCACGCGCACCGGGTCGGGATATTTCTCGCCGAACACCGCCCGCACGCCGGGCAGGTTCTTCGCTTCCGCCAGCGGCATGATGGTGGCGCTTACCGGTACGTTGGAGTAGATCTTCTCATTTACCAGCCGCTCAACCTGCGTGATCTCCTCGCTGGTAAGCGCCTGCGGATGCGAGAAGTCGAAGCGCAGCTTCTCATGGTCGACCAGCGATCCCTTCTGCTCGACGTGGCCGCCGAGCACCTTGCGCAGCGCCCAGTTGAGCAGGTGCGTTGCGGTGTGGTTCCGCATGGTGTCGGATCGCCGGATGTCGACCTGGATCTCGCAACGCTGGTGCGCCTCGATGTGCCCCTCGAGAACCTGGCCAAAGTGCAGCACGTGATCGCCCTTGCGCTCCGTGCCGGTAACCTCGAAGCGGCCGGTGGAGGTGGTGATGATGCCGATGTCGCCGACCTGTCCACCCTGTTCGGCGTAGAAGGTCGTGCGATCCAGCAGCAGGGCGGCTGACTCATCCTCATTGAGCCGTCCGGAGTTTGTTGCCTGGTCATTGGCGACCCAGCCGAGGATGGTGCCCTCGGTGCTCAGCCCGTGATACTTGTGCGAGTCATCGGTCGAGGCAAACCTGGAGAGATCGACCGCCACCTGGACATGCTTGCGATTGCTGCGCGAGACCTGCACGTGCTGGTCCCACAGCTTCTCATACTCCGGCTGATCGGGGGTGAGCCCGCGCTCGCGGGCGAGCTGCATGGTCATGTCGGCCGGGAAGCCCAACGTTGCATGCAGGTTGAAGATATCGCTTCCGAGGAAGACCTTGCCCGGCCGACTGTCGGCCGCCTTTGCTGCATCCTCGAAGACGCGCAGGCCGCGGTCAATCACCGAGATGAAGGCCTCTTCCTCCTCGCGGAGGATGTCGGCCGTTCGCCCGGGGTTGTCCTTCAGTTCCGGGAAGGCTTCGCTCATCGAGCTGATGACCACCGGCACCAGGCGGTGCATAAAGGGCTCGCGAATCTCCAGCACCTGGTATCCGAAGCGCACTGCCCGGCGGATCACGGAACGAAGCACCGCGCCGCGTTTCTTGTTGGAGGGCACAGCGCCATCGGTGATGGAGAAGATCGCCATGCGCAGGTGATCGGCGATGGCGCGGAAGGCGATGTCGGTCTGGAGCTGAGGATCCATCAGGTCAGAAGCGCCGCCGACGTCAGAGGAGGGGAAGGTGCCGGCGTACTTCTTGCCGCACAGGTCGGAGATGGCGGAGAAGTAGGGCTCCCACAGGTCGATGGCGTAATTGTCCATCTTGCCCTGGAGGATCTGGCAGATGCGCTCGAAGCCCATGCCGGTGTCCACGTGCCTGGCGGGCAGCGGCTCAAGCTTGCCATCGGCGTAGCGGTTGTACTGGATGAACACGAGGTTCCAGAACTCGGTGACAAGCGGGTTCTCGCCGCCCACATCCCTGCCGCCGGATTTGTTGGGCGTGCGATCGATGTAGATTTCGGTGCACGGCCCGCAGGGGCCGGTGTCGCCCATCATCCAGAAGTTGTCCTTGAACCCCAGGAAGTGGACATGGTCATCCGGCAGCCCGGCGATCTTCTTCCAGAGCGTGGCCGCCTCTTCGTCGCGCGGCACGCCGTCGCCACCCTCAAAGCAGGTGACGTGCAGGCGCTCCCTGTCCAGGCCCCACTCCTTCGTGAGCAGTTCCCACGCCCACTCGATGGCCTCGGCCTTGAAGTAGTCGCCGAAGCTCCAGTTGCCCAGCATCTCG
>JAKORQ010000325.1 GCA_029777755.1 Planctomycetota bacterium | reverse complement strand
CTTCACGGCGAGCATGTCGCCGAAAATAACGGCACCGATGGAGTCTTCCTCCAGGTTGAACACCTGGCCCATCACGCCGTTGGGGAACTCAAGCAGTTCACCTGCCAGTGCGCCAGAAAGGCCGTAGATGCGGGCGATACCATCGCCAACCTCAATGACGGTACCGACCTCGCTGGTCTGCAGGCGATTTTGAAAGCCCGCGATCTCTTTTTTCAGAACGCTCGTGATCTCAGCTACGTTGATCGCCATTCCGTTTCCTCAAATCTGGTCTGTTCTTTTCAAGCTTTACCAACTACGGCGGTTCGCGACGCCAGCAACTGCCTGCGCATGGCATCCAACTGTGCCTTAACGCTGCCATCGATGATCTTGTCCTCGATCTTCAGCACCAGGCCGCCGATGATGTTCTCGTCGATCTTCTGCTGGATGATGGCCGTCTTCCCAAGCGCCGCACTCACGCGCTGCTCGACCAGCCCCGCGTCGACATCATCCAGTTTGCTCGCCACGGTCACCTCAACCCGCACGCGATTGAGCTTCTCATCCAGCAGATGCTGATATGCGATGACAATCTCACCCAGCAGAGGCATCCTGCCCTTGAGGTTCAGCACACCCAGGAAGTTCAGCGTAAGCTCACTGACCTTGCCCTTGAGCGAGTTCTCGATGACCGCCCAGCGCTCGCCCAAGCCAATCGACGGGTCAGCAAAGAACTGCCGCAGCGTCTGTTCCGAGCTGACGGCGTCCGCCAATGCCGAGATCTCCTCACCAACTCCCTGGGCCTGGTCGCCTGCCAGCTCAATCAGGGCCTGGGCGAAGGAAGCCGCGGCCGGACTGTATCTGTTTTGTTGTGCCATGACTTGGTGTTAGTTCCTGTGTCCGCTTTCGAGTTGTTCCAGACTTGCCCGGACCAGGTCGCGCTGATCATCGGCGTTGAGGTTACGGCGGATGATCTTCTCCGCGATGGCGGTCGAGATCTCCGCAGCCTCAGAATGCACCTGGGCAATGGCCGACTTGCGGGCCTCCTCGATCTCCGAAAGCGCCCTGGACTTGATCGTCTCCGCCTCCTGCGTGGCCTTCTCGCGGATGGTGCTGGCCAGTCGCTCCCCATCGGCCTGCGCCTTGGCGAGCATTTCCCGGACGCGTTCCTCGGCACTGGCGAGCTGCCTGTTGTACTCGGCGAGCGTCTGCTCAGCCTTGGCTCGCGCGGCCTCGGCTTCCGCGATGTCGTTGCGGATGCGCTGCTCGCGTGTCTTGAGCCCGTTCAGCACGCCCTTCCATGCGGTGGGATAAAGGATCGCCAGCACCATCAGGAAGATGATCAGGACCCACACCGCCTGTGCGAAAGCCTGCTTCTGGGCATGCTCGCTGATGGGCACCAGTTCCCCGGGAGCGCCATGCCCGCCGGCAGCCTCAGCAGAATGTGCCTGATCGCCAGCGGG
>JAKORQ010000032.1 GCA_029777755.1 Planctomycetota bacterium | reverse complement strand
TTGTTCTTCTCATCCAGCATCCTCACCATCTCCGAGCCGCCGAAGGTGAGGTAGGTGATGGTAACCGGTTCGCCAAAGTTCTCCTGATGGTAGCGGTTGAAGGCGTCAGCAAACTCCCGGCGGATCGACTCCTGATGTGCGGTGACGATGATCAGCTCACGCATCCCGCCGGCCAGGTCGGTCTTCACTTCCCGCCCAAGCTGCCAGTGAATGATCAGCGGCGCAACCAGCACCAGCACGAAGAGGATCAGAAGAACAGCTCTGTTCATAGGTTCTGCTTCCAGCCGGGATTATCGGCGATTACCCCGCGGAGGCAATGCAAGGCCAACCTATGCGAACAGGCTGAAGAGAATGTAGGCGAACGGTGCGGCCAGCAGGGGAGAGTCGATCACATCGAGAACGCCGCCAAACCCCGGTATGGATCTGCCCGAATCCTTCACCTCGGCATCGCGCTTCATCATGCTCTCCAGCAGGTCTCCAGCCTGCCCGATCGCCCCGATCACCATGCCAAAGATCAGCCCCTTCTGCCAGGAGAAATACTCCATGGCGCTGGCGCAAATCGCGCCCACCACCCCCGCCGTTACCACGCCCCAGAAGAGGCCCTCCCAGGTCTTGCCCGGCGAGAGCCAGGGGATGAGCTTGTGCCTGCCCATGGCGCGGCCGCCGAAGAACGCCCCGATGTCGGTCGCCTTCACGGTGAGCAGTACGGTCAGCACAACCATGGTGTGCCCCACGAAGCGGCTGGTCTCATCCAGAGGCAGCGACAGATTCTTCACACGCAGCGCGATGAGGAACCACACCAGCCCGCCCAGGTAGAGCGTCGCTAGGACTGTCCCGGCCATGTTGTGGATGGCCTCGGCTGTCTGCCGGCTCCAGGCACGGCGCAGGGCCGCGAACAGCATCACCGAGACAATGATGAACGCCAGCACCGAGGTGCTGTACGGCTTGAAGGCGGGAAACTGAGTGGAAAAGGCATGCAGCGCCAGGATGTTGCTGCCGATGCCCGAGATCAGCCGATACGGCCGAACCTTCACTGCAGTGAACAGCGATGCCAGCTCGATGGTGGCCGGGGGCAGCAGGATCATGCAGATGACCAGCAGCCCGATTCCCCCGATGCCGCGCGGCATAGCTTCAGAAATGGTCCATACTTGCGCGGCGTGATCCACATACAGCAGCCCGGCAAGGGCGGCCAGCATGATCGGACCATACATCAGGCGATTTCTCAGGGCTGCTTCCATCGACGCGGAAGTTTACCCGGGACGCGTCCAATTCAAAACCAGGTGCGTTCCCTTCCATGCGGCGCGCGGACATCAGCATGCGCAACTCGCCAGTCGCATTGCAGAGTTTCTTTCATTGACGCATTGCGACAGGCAGGCGTAGATTGCCCTCTGCACCGTCGGGAAAGCTGTGGCGGGAAAAGGCAAAAGGGGCCGACGGCAGGTCAGATTCATGTTCGATCGAGGGTTCTGTTTTCGCCGCCTGCGCCGCGCAGGTGCGCATGCGAGGTGTGTCCATGGGGAGTAAAGACCTTCGGCCCGAGTACGGGGATAAGGGTGCTCGTCCAGGTGAGGATGCCGCAGAGGATATCGATACGTCCTTCAATGAGATTGATCTGCTCAAGTACAAAGGTACCGGTGATCTCTATGATCTCGACCTGGACTCATTCGGCTCGCTTGAGGTGCGGCCCGAGGACGCCGGCGGGCTTATCTAGCCAGGCATGAGCAAGGGGTTATCACCTCAGCCGATGTATGTCTCGGATCGCTCACCCTCGTCTTCTTCCCACGGGGGTGCGTGCATGAATGCGCCGAGATCGCGATCAAATCGTTCCTTGCAGGCAACCGAGCAGAAGAAGAAGGCCTTGCCGTTGTACTCGCTGAACAGCCCCTGTTGACGTGCGTCGTTCTCGTTCACATCGGTGAAACAGATCGGATCCTTGACCATGATTCCCCCTTTTTCGTCGCTACCAGATGGTAGGTGCAGAAAGCGCGGCCGGCATAGGCCGGAAATGGAATCAGCACGCAGGCAACAGACGGAAGGAATCAAGCCAAACGAAAGGCTAATGGGCGGTAAGGGACTCGAACCCCTGACCCTCTCGGTGTAAACGAGATGCTCTAGCCAACTGAGCTAACCGCCCGGTCCGTGGCAGGGGATTGTACAAAACCTCGCTACTGCGGCAAACCTGCTGGCGCGAATCTTTATCGCCGCAGGCTGGCGCGTATCTCTGGCCCGCAGCGGCCGCTGCCGGCACACTTGGCGCAGGAGTAATTCGCCTCACGGCATTCGCTGATCCGCTTGTCCAGCAGGCGCAGCATCAAATCATCCAGCCCCAGCGTCGCCGTGATGTGGTAGGTCGTTTCAGGATACAGCTTGTGTGCCTCGGCCGTCAGACGGGGGATATCCTGCGTCCAGTGCCTACCGGGGCCAAGGAAATAGGGGCAGACCACGATCCGCTGCGCACCACGCTGGACGCACCGACCGTATGCCGTCGCCAGCGAAGGCTCGGCCAGTTCCATGTGGGCAGGCTCAACGATTGGGTACTCCTCAGAAAATCGCTCGTGAAATTCGCGCGCCAGCCGCTCCAGCAGCAGGTTGCTCTCGGCCAACCGCGAGCCGTGGTCGATTATTATGATTCCTGTAACCACCTTCAGGGATTGTACGCGTTAATCTTGTCTTCCGAAAACTATGCCCGCTGATCTGGCACTAACCTTGCCGGAGCATGGCCAGGGGACAAAGCGAATGA